>JAYWIE010000505.1:0-8196 GCA_043789155.1 Rubricoccaceae bacterium
GGCCGGCGTCGGCGTGTCGGCGCTCGCGCTCAACGCCGTCGTGCTGCTGCTCCACGAGGGCATGCACGGCGCGCTGTTCCGCCACGCGCGCCTCAACCGGACGGTGTCCGTCCTCCTCGGCGCGTGCGTCGGCATGTCGTTCACGGCGTACCGCGTGCTCCACACGCTGCACCACGACGCGCTCGGGACCGACGACGACCCCGACGACTACGCGCGCTACACGCACCGCCGGTGGCTGTTCTGGGCGATGCAGGGCGTCCGGCTGACCGTCGGGGCGGTCCTGTACCTCGTCGCGATCCCGGTCGTCGCCGCGCGGCGCGGGACGGCGCGGGACCGCCGGCGGATCGCGGCCGAGTACGCCGTGATGGCTGCGCTCTACGCCGCCGTGATCGCCGTCGTGCCCGTCCACGCGCTGGTGTGGGGCTGGCTCGCGGCGCTGCCCGTCGTCGCGGCGATGGTGCAGGTGCGCGGGCTGACGCAGCACGGGCTCACCGACCGCCACGACGCCTTGCTCGCGAGCCGGACGGTTCGCCCGAGCCGCGTCGTCGCCTTCTTCCTGCTCAACGAGAACTACCACCTCGAGCACCACCTCTTCCCTGAGGTCCCGAGCTACCACCTCGCCGCGCTGCACCGCCTCGTGTGGCCGCTGCTGCCGCGCGCGGTCGAGGGCCGCTCGTACCTCGCGTTCCTGGGCCGCTTCGCGCGGGCGTCGTGGCGCATGGACGAGACGCCGGTCGGGGTCGTCGCGCCGGACCGCGAGCGGGGCGCGCCGTGACGGCGGCGGGGCTCGCGAACCGCGCGTGGCAGACCGCGTCGCGGCAGGCAGACCGCGCGTTCCAGCGCGCGCTGCGCGACCCGGACGCGGCGCAGGAGCGCCTTCTGCTCGGCCATCTCCGTGCGAACGCAGACACGGCGATCGGGCACCGCTACGGGTTCGCCGGCATCGACTCGGCAATCGCCTATCGGTCTCGCGTCCCGCTGCTGACCTGGGACGACCACGCCGAAGACGCCGCGCGCATCGCAGCCGGCGAGGCCGGCGTGTGGACGGCCGCGCCGGTCCGGCTCATGGAGCCGACCGGCGGGACGACGGGCGGGACGCGCCTCGTGCCCTACACGCGCCCGATGCAGCGTCAGGTGCGGACGGCCGTCGCCGTCTGGACGGCCGACCTCTTCCGCGCCCGGCCCGACCTGCGCGACGGGCCGGCATACTGGTCCGTGAGCCCCGTCGGCCCGCCGCACACCCCGACGGCCGGCGGCGTGACGGTCGGGTTCGACAGCGACGCGAGCCTGCTCTCGCCGCTCCACGCGCGCCTCGCCCGCGCGACGCTCGCTGCGCCCGACGCGCTCCGGCTCGTCCGCGATACAGACGCGCACCGCTACGCGACGCTGCTCCGCCTCGTCGCCCGGCCCGACCTCCGCCTCGTCTCGGTCTGGAACCCGACGTTCCTGAGCCTGCTCGTGGCCCCGCTGCGCCGGTGGGCCGAGCGCCTCGCCCGCGACCTCGCCGCCGGCACGCTCACGGCCGGACCCGGCGGCCTCGGCGTGCTCGGGCCGGATCTAGCCCGCCGCCTCTCGCCGCGCCCCGACGCCCGGCGCGCGTCCGAGCTGCTCGCCGCCGTCCGATCCGAGCCGACCGACGCCGGGCTCCACGCGCGCCTCTGGCCGCGCCTCGGCCTCGTCAGCGCGTGGGCGGACGGCCACGCGGCCGGCGCGTTCGCAGCCCTGCGCCCGCTCTTCCCGCAGGCCGAGTTTCAGCCCAAAGGCCTCATGGCGACCGAGGGCGTCGTCTCGGTCCCGCTCTGGGAGCGCGACGGGGACGGCCCCGGCGGGGCCGCGCTCGCCGTCACGGCCCACGTCGTCGAGATGCTCGACGGCGACGCCGCGGTCCCGCTCGCCGAGACGGCCGTCGGCGCGCGCTACGGCGTCGCGGTGACGACCGGCGGCGGGCTCGTCCGGACGCGCCTCGGCGACGTCGTCGAGGTCGTCGGGCACGCCGGGCGGTGCCCGCTCGTGCGCTTCGTCGGCCGCGCCGGGCCCGTCTCGGACCGGGTCGGGGAGAAGCTCCACGACGCCCACGTCTCGGCCGCACTCGCCGGACTCGCCGCGGCCCGCTTCGCCCTCGTCGCGTGCGACGATGCCAGTTGCCCGCCGGCCTACGTCCTGTTCACCGAGACCGACGCGCCCGACGCGGCCCTGCTCGCGGACGCCGCGGCGCTCGACGCGGCCCTCGGCGCGAACGTCGGCTACGCGCACGCGCGGCGGCTCGGGCAGCTCGGGCCGGTCCGCGCCTTCCGCGTCCGCGGCGACGGCCGCGCGGCGTTCGTCGCCGGCTGCGTCGCCCTCGGGCAGCGCGCGGGCGACGTCAAGCCCGCCGCGCTGCACCGCGACGGCGGCTGGGCCGGCCGCTTCGCCGGCGCGTTCGTCCGGCCCGGCCCCTTCCGTGTGTAATTTCTGCACCCATCTGCCCACGCCCCGATGCGCTCCGTTCGCCTTGCCGCCTTCGCTCTCGTCGCCCTTGCGACGGCCGCTTCAGCCCAGACCGTCCGCCTCGCGCCCGCCCGCATGGATGGCAACCCGCTCTTCGACCAGCACTCGGCGTCGTACAGCGGTGCCGTGATGGTCGACGGCGCGCCGGCCGGCCTGCCCGTCCCGCTCGACAGCGTCCAGCACGCCCGGATCGGCTTCGACGGCACGCCTGACACGCTCGTCGTCGCCGTCGGTCGCGACGCCGGCGGCGTTCGGCGCGTCTTTGCCGGCGCGGCCGGCGCGGCGCTCGTGCCCGTCGTGCCCGGTTCGAGCCGGACGCCCATGCCCGTCGCCGTGGCGACGATGACGACGGCCGGCGGGTCCGAGATGGTCTTCGACCTCAGCCCCGAGCCGGGCTTTCTGACGTTCCGCCGCCTCGACGCCCACGTCGGGCTGGCCGATCTCGACGGCACGACGCGCGCCGTCGCCCTCGTACGCGGACCGACATCGGGCACCTTCGCCGTCGGCCCCGACCTGTCCGTGGTCGTCGACGGCGACGGCGACGGCATCCTGGAGACCATGGGCGACCTCGCCGGGGGTGCGGCTGAGGGCTTCAAGAGCAGCGACCCGTTCCGCGTCGGCGGCCGCGCGTTTCGCGTCGCGGCGGTCGCGCCGGACGGCTCCGAGGTGACGTTCGAGCCTGCGCCCGACGACGCCGAGGCCCTCGCGGTCGGTTTCCGCATGCCCGACCTCGCCCTCGAACGCCTCGACGGGACGCCGACGCGCCTGTCAAACCTCCGCGGCCGCGTCGTGGTCCTCAACTGGTGGACCGACTCCTGCGGGCCGTGCTACGGCGAGATGCCCGGCTTGACGGCGCTCGCCGCCGCCCACGCCGCCGACCCGCGCGTCGCGTTCGTCGCCGTCGCCCGGAACACGCGCGACGAGCTGGCCGCCGCTCTCGTCGGGCGGGCGTTCGGGTACGAGCAGACGGCCGCTGGCGACGCAGCCGCGGCAGTCCTGGGCGAGGGCTTCCCACGCCACGTCATCCTCGACGCCGACGGGCGCGTGCTGTTCGACACCCTCGGCGGCTCGCCGAACATGGGCGCGATGCTCGAGGCCGTCCTCGCCCCGATCCTCGCCGCGGCCGAGTAGCGCGCGGATCACCGGCCGCCGCCTCGCGTACGGCCCGACCGCCACGCTCCCACCGCATGACCGAGACCCACCCCGCCCTGCCTGCCGGCGACCCCCGGTTCGAGACCGTCCGCACGCTGGGCGGCATCGAGGAGCTGCGCCACCGCAACGGCCTCACCGTGCTCCTCGTGCCGGACGCCGCCGCGCCCGTCGTCGCGTTCCAGGTCACGTACCGCGTCGGCTCGCGCAACGAGGTCTCGGGCCTCACCGGGGCGACGCACCTGCTCGAGCACCTCATGTTCAAGGGCTCCGAGCGCTTCAACCGCGAGGCCGGCACGAGCGTGTTCCAGACGCTCCAGTCCGTCGGCGGCCAGATCAACGCGACGACGTGGTACGACCGGACGAACTACTACGCCCTGCTGCCGGCCGAGCACCTCGGGCTCGCGGTCGAGATCGAGGCGGACCGGATGCGCGGCGCGCGCGTCCGCGACGAGGACCTCGCGTCGGAGCGGACGGTCGTGCTGAACGAGCTCGACCGCGGCGAGAACGAGCCCCTCCGGACGCTCCTGCACGCGGTCTACGCGACGGCCTTCCACGCGCACCCGTACGGCCACCCCGTCATCGGCTGGCGGTCGGACGTCGAGACGGTCACGGCCGAGAGCCTGCGCGGCTTCTACGACGCCGCCTACTGGCCGCGCAACGCGACGGCGACCGTCGCTGGCGCATTCGACCGCGCCGACGCCCTGGACCTCATCGACCGCCACTTCGGCCCGATCGCGTCAGGTCCGGGTTCACCCGGAGGTCCTGAGTCCGGACTCGCTTCGGGCGATGGGGCCGCGCCCGTCGAGGCGTCCGTGACGCGCGAGCCGGAGCAGCGCGGCGAGCGCCGCGTGGTGCTGAAGCAGGCGGGCGAGCTCGGGGCCGTGCTCGTCGCCCAGAAAGCGCCCGCGGGCCTCGACGCCGACGCCGACGCGCTCGACGTGCTCGTGCAGGCCCTCGCCGCGGGCAAGTCCTCCCGCCTCTACCGCCGCCTCACCGACGCCGGCCTCACCACGAGCGCCTTCGCGTTCTACCCGCGCCTGCGCGACCCCGGCCTGTTCGTGCTCTACGCCGCCCTCGCGCCCGGCGTGGCGCACGAGACGGTCGAGGCCGAGCTGGTCGCAGTCCTCGGCGAGGTCGCCCGCGACGGCCTCGCGGCGGCCGAGCTCGTGCGCGCCCGCCAGCAGGTCGTCGCCGGCGAGGCCTTCGGGCGCGACGGGCCCTACGCCGTCGTGGCGCAGCTCAACGAGGCCATCGCGCTCGGCGACTGGACGCTCTTCGCCGAGTACCGCGACCGCATCGACGCCGTCACGCCCGAGGCCGTCCAGGCGGCGGCCGCCCGGCTCGTCTCCGCGGACCGCCGGACGGTCGGGTACTACGTGCCGGAGGCCAGCGAGGCCAGTCGCCAGTCGCCTGCGGCGGCCATCGGGTAAACCCGAACCGGTGGCCAGTGGCAGGCCTGATTCGTCGTTGCACCGTTCCGACCGACTTCCGACTTCTGACCGCCTGATGACGCCCGATCTGCCACTGGCCACTGGCCACTCCCCACTGACCTCCCCAGCGCTCCCGCTCGCGACGCGGACGGTCGAGGTCGACGCCGGGCCGGCGCGCCTGCTCGTGCTCCCGACGGCCACGCGCGACGTCGTCAGCTTCCGCGCCTCCGTGCGCGTCGCGCCCGACCTGACGACGTCCGACGACGTCGCGCTCGGGCTCGTCGCCGACGTGCTCGACAAGGGCACGCGCCACCGCGACCGCCACGCCTTCGCCGACGCGCTCGACGGCCGCGGCGCGACGCTCTCGTTCTACGCGGACTCGCTGCGCCTCGGCGTCGCCGGGCGCGCGCTGCGCGCGGACCTGCCGGACGTGCTCGCGCTCGCGGCCGAGGCCCTCCGCGAGCCGCTGCTCGACGCCGACGAGATCCGCAAGGCGACCGACCGCACCGTCGCCGCGGTGAAGCGCTCGCGCGAGTCCACGGGCCAGCAGGCCGGCGGGGCCATGGCGCGCCGCCTCGTCCCCCGCGACCACCCGAACTACGTCTACACGCCCGAGGACGAGGAGGAGCGGGCCGCCGCGCTCACGCCCGACGACGTCCGCGAGGCGTGGCAGCGGCACGTCGGCTCGGACGGCTTCCTGCTCGCCGTCGTCGGCGACGCCGACCCGGGCGCGGTCGCGGCGATCGTCGCCGACCGCTTCGGCGGGTGGGCCGCGCACGGCCGGACCGCCCGCTTCGCGGCGGACGCCTCGCCGGCCGCGCCCGGCCGCGAGGACCTCCCGATCGCGGACCGGACGAGCCTCGACGTCCGGCTCGCGCACGCCGTCGCCCTCCGCCGCGACTCGCCCGACTTTCTCGCCGCGTACGCGGCCGTCTACGCGCTCGGCGGCAACTTCTCGAGCCGCCTCATGCAGACGATCCGCGACGAGCAGGGCCTGACGTACGGCATCGGCGCGGCCCTCGGCGGCGTGGCCGTCGAGCACGACGGCGGGTTCGGCGTCTCGGTCACGCTGAGCCAGGAGTCGCTCGAGCGCGGCATCGCGGCCGTGCGCGAGGAGGTCGAGCGGTTCGTGGCCGACGGCGTCCCGGCCGAGGCGCTCGCGCAGGTCCAGACGACGCTCGCCGGCCTCCACGTCGTCGCCTTCGCGACGACGGGCGGGCTCGCGGCGCGCCTGCTCGTCAACGCCGAGCGCGGCTTCGACGTCGGCTACCTCGACCGCTACCCGGACCTCGTGCGGGCGCTCACGCCGGCCGAGGCGACGGCGGCGCTGCGCCGGCACGTCCGTCCGGCGGATCTTCACGTGACCGTCGCCGGTACGTTCCCACCTCCCGCCTGACTGCCATGCGCGCTCTGCTTGCCCTCACCGCCGCCGGCCTGGTCGCCGGATGCTCGTCGGGCCCGAGCGGGCCCAAGACCGAGGCCGGCACGCTCGCCACCGGCGACGCGACGCTCGTCTCGGGCGAGTTCGCGGACTCGTTCCCCGTGAGCCTCGGCCAGGACGAGTGGGTGCGGGTCCAGCTGCACGCGACCGACTTCGACCCGTACGTCCAGGTGCGGCCGCCGAGCGGCACGACGTCCGAGAACGACGACGCCGTCGAGGGCGACACGCAGAACGCGCAGATCATCCTCAAGGCGTCGCAGGCCGGGCAGTACCAGGTCGTCGTCACGTCGCGCGTCCCCGGCGAGAGCGGAGCCTACACGCTGACGTACGAGGTGTTCGACGCGGAGCCGCAGCCCGTGCTGGACCCGCAGCAGAGCCTCGCCGGCCGCCAGGCGAAGCAGGGCACGCTCGCCACGGGCGACCGCACGCTCCGCACCGGCGAGCTCTTCGACCCGTACCCGGTCCGCCTGCGCGCCGGGCAGCGCCTCACGGTCCGCCTCCGCTCGACGGCCTTCGACCCGTACCTCATCCTCAAGCCCACCGCCGGCGCGACGACCGAGAACGACGACGCGGCCCCCAACGACACCCAGAACTCGCTCATCGACTTCACGGCCGAGCAGGACGGCCAGTTCGCCATCATGGTGACGACGTATGCCTCGGGCGAGAGCGGGGCCTACACGCTGACGTACGAGATCACGGACGGCTCCGGTGCCGCGCCGGGTGCCAAGCCGGGGGCCGGTGCCGCGCCGGAGGCTGCGCCTGGCTCCGCGCCTGGCTCCGCGCCGGCAGCGGAAGGCTCAGAGTCCACCGCTATCAGCATCTGACGCCTGCGTCCGCCGGAACCGACGTGGACACGGGCGTCGGGGCCCGGGGCTGCCGCTCAGGGAAATCCTGACGGCTGGGTGAACAGCGCATGCGGCCGGAACGGGAGCCGGGGGGCCGGGTGAAACCGACTCCTCTCCGGCGCGCGCGCCGACCCACCTCCCTCTCTGATCCAATGGACCGCACCGCAATCCTGAACACGTACGTCACGGACATGAACGCCGTGGAGACCCACATCCACGACGCCGTCGCCCGCCAGCTCGAGTCCGACGACACCAAAAAGTACCCCGACGCCGTCCGCGTGCTGACGGCGCTCAAGACGGTGCTCGCGCGCCACACGACGGCCCTCTCGGCTTACAACGAGAAGACCGACGGCGGCGGCTTCAAGGAGGCTGTCAAGGAGGCCATCGGGAGCGCGCTCGGCGTCGCGGCCGGCCTCTACGACCAGGTCCGCGAGGACAAGGTGTCGTGCATGATCCGCGACGCCTACACCGCGACGAGCCTCGCCGCGATCAGCTACCACATGCTCTACACGACCGCGCTCGGCCTCAAGTCCGACGCCGTGGCCACGATGGCGCTGACGAACCTGAAGGACCTCACGCCGATCCTCGTCGACCTCTCGAAGGTCATCTGCACCGTCGTCGCGGCGGAGCTCGACGACAACGACAAGGTCTACACGGCCTCGGTCGGCACGCAGGCCGTCACGGACACGCAGACGGCGTGGAGCAGCGAGGCCGTCAGCAACTAATCGCCGGCGACGTCCCGGAGCCGTCAGGCTCAGCCCGCGTGCGGGGCGCGTCCATCCCGGGCGCGCCCCGCGCTCCGTTCAGGGCGTCCGTTGCTCGCGGGCGTCCGGTGCTCGCG
>JAYWIE010000506.1:0-8183 GCA_043789155.1 Rubricoccaceae bacterium
CTACTCGGCCCGCGTCCTGCTCACGCACGCCGTCGGCCGCCCGGCGGCCCTTCCCGACCTTCAGGCCCGGTAGCACCGGCACCGACCCGCATGGACTACAAGACCACCCTCGGCCGGCGCGCCGCCCGCGCCGTCCAGTTCGCCGAGGAGCCCGCGCTCGTCGGGCTCCACCGCGCCGGCCTCAGCGTGGACCACTACGTCGCCCTCAACCGGCCGTGGTTCCACGCGCTCGGCATCGCCACCGTCGTCGACGTCGGGGCCAACGTCGGGCAGTTCTCGCAGATGATCCGCCGCGTGCTGCCCCAGGCCGGCATCGTCGCCTTCGAGCCCATCCCGCGCGCCTTCGCCGCGCTCCAGACGACCTTCGCCCGCGACACGCGCTTCCAGGCCTTCGACGTCGCCGTCGGGCGCGCGAGCGGGACGTCCACGTTCCACGTCAACCCCTACTCGGACTCGTCCTCGATGCGCCCGATGACGGACGTCCACCGCGACCACTTCCCGTTTACGCAGGGCGAGCAGCAGCAGATCGAGGTCCGCGTGGAGCCGCTGGACCACTTCGCCGACGCCATCGGCGCGGCCGGCCCGACGCTCGTCAAGGTCGACGTGCAGGGCTTCGAGGACGAGGTCCTCGCCGGCGGCGCGGCCGTGCTCGGCCGGGCCGCGCTCGCCATCCTCGAGGTCTCGTTCGCGCCGCTCTACGACGGCGCGCCCGCCTTCGAGGGCCTCCTCGCGACCAAGAACGGGCTCGGCTTCCGCTACGGCGGCAACCTGGACCAGCTGCGCGGCCCCCGCGACGGGGCCATCCTCCAGTGCGACGCCCTCTTCTTCCGCTGATGCCCACGTTCTCCGTCGTCACGCCCTCGTTCAACCAGGGGGCCTTCATCGAGCAGACGTTGCTGTCCGTCCTAAGCCAGGTGCCCGCGCCGGGCGTCGACGGGCTCGAGTACCTCGTCGTCGACGGCGGCTCGACCGACGGCAGCGTCGACACGATCCGCCGCTACGCGGACCGCCTCGCGTGGTGGGTGTCCGAGCCCGACCGCGGCCAGGCCGACGCCATCAACAAGGGCTGGGCGCGCTGCACCGGCGACGTCGTGAGCTTCCTCAACTCCGACGACACCCTCCTGCCGGGCGCGCTCGCGCGCGTCGGCGCGGCCTTCGACGCCCACCCGGACGTCGGCGTCGTCTACGGGCAGGCGCGGTGGGTCACGGCCGACGGCGCGCCGATCCTCGAGACGCGCCTCGACGCCGACGGGCAGGCCTTCCTCGACGTCTTCCTCGGCGTGCCGCAGCCCGCGGCCTTCGTGCGCCGCGAGGTCCTCGAGCGCGTGGGCCTGCTGGACCCGTCGTTCCACTTCGGCCTCGACGGCGACTTCTTCCTGCGCGCGATCGGCAGCTTCCGCGCGCTCGCGCTGCCGGACGTGCTCGCGACGATGCGCCAGCACGAGGACGCCAAGAGCGTCGCGTCGTCGCTCCGTTTCGTCCCGGACGTGCTGCGCATCGCCGAGGCCATCATCGCCGCGCCCGAGCGCTACCCCCGCTTCACCGTCCGCCCGGCCGACGTCCGCGCGACGGCGCACCAGGTCGCGGCGCGGTTCTACTTCATGGACGGGGCCTTCGGCAAGGCCGCGGCGTCGCTCGGGCGCGCCGTGCGCGCCCGCCCGCGCGTGGCCGGGCGCGTGCTCACGCGCGAGGTGCCGAAGCTCGTCCTGCGCGCCGCGCTCGGCCACGCGCGCTACATCCGCCTGGCGCGGTCGCGCCAGCAGGCCTGATGCGCGTCCTCGCCCTGACCCGCTACGGCGACCTCGGCGCGTCCAGCCGCGTCCGCCTCGGCCAGTTCCTGCCGGCCCTCGCCGCGGCCGGCATCGCGGTCGAGGTGTCGCCGCTGCTCGGCGACGGCTACATCCGCCGGCTCTACCGCGGCGCGGGCCGCGGCGGCCTCGCGACTGCGCAGGCCTACCTCCGCCGCGCCCGCCGCCTCGCCGCCGGGCCGCAGCCGGACCTGATCTGGCTCGAGAAGGAGGTGCTGCCGTACCTGCCGGCGTGGGCCGAGCGGGCCCTGCTCGGCCGCGCGCCCTACGTCGTGGACTACGACGACGCGACGTTCCACGTCTACGACCGCCACCCGTCGCGGCTCGTCCGCGCCGCGCTCGGGCACAAGATCGACCGCCTGATGCGGCGCGCGGCGGTCGTCGTGGCGGGCAACGCCTACCTCGCCGACCGCGCGCAGCGCGCCGGCGCGGTGCGGGTGGAGGTGCTGCCGAGCGTGGTTGACCTGGACCACTATGCTACCGCCCCGTCAGCCCCCGACGCGCACGCGCGGCCGCGCATCGGGTGGATCGGCTCGCCGGGCTCCGAGATCCTGCTGAGCGTCGTCGCGCCCGCGCTCGCCGCCGTCACTGCGAGTGGCGACGCCGACGTCGTCCTCATCGGCACGTCCGCAGCGGCGCTGCCCGGCGTGCCGCACGAGCGCCGCACATGGACCGAGGCGACCGAGGTCGCCGACCTCGCGCGCCTCGACATCGGCATCATGCCCGTCTCGGACGAGCCCTTCACCCGCGGCAAGTGCGGCTACAAGCTCGTCCAGTACGGCGCGGCGTGGCTGCCGTCCGTCGCCTCGCCCGTCGGCGTCAACACAGAGATCGTGCGCGACGGCGAGACGGGCTTCTTCGCCACGACGCCCGCCGAGTGGGAGCACGCCCTGCGCCGGCTCGCCGCCGACCCGGGGCTCCGTGCGTCAATGGGATCTGTAGCCCGCGCGCGCATCGAGCGCGACTTCACGGTCCGCGCCGTCGCGCCCCGCCTCATCGCTGCCCTCCACGCCGGTGCCTCCGCCTGACTCCGCGCGCCCGGGCGCGCTCGTAATCTCGCTGGACGTCGAGCTTCACTGGGGCGTCCGCGACCTCTTCCCGCTTGGCGGGCCCTACACGGCGCACCTCGTCGGCGCGCGCGCGGCTATCCCGGCGATGTTGGCCCTCTTCGCGCGCTACGACGTCCGCGCGACGTGGGCGACCGTCGGGATGCTCTTTGCCGAGGGCCCCGCGGACCGGGCGCGCTTCGATCCGGCGCTGCGCCCGGCCTACGCCGACCCGGCCCTCGACCCCTACGCCGAGCCCGTCGGCGCGGGCGAGGCCGACGACCCGCTGCACTACGCGCCGAGCCTCGTGGACCTCATCCGCGACGCGCCGGGGCAGGAGCTCGCCTCGCACACCTACGGCCACATCTACGCGCTCGAGCCGGGCATGACCGAGGCCGCATTCCGCGCCGATGCCGAGAGCATGGCCGCCATCGCGCAGCACCGCGGCGTCACGCCGCGCTCGGTCGTGTTCCCGCGCAACCAGACCGTACTGGCGGCGCTGCCCGCGCTCGCCGACGCCGGCGTCGTTGCGTACCGCGGCACGCCGCCATCGTGGATGTACCGCGCCCAGGCGTTCTCGACCGAGGGCCTGCCCAAGCGCGCCGCGCGCCTGCTCGCGGCTTACCTCCCGGTCACCGACCTCACGGCTGGCTGGAACGACCTGCATGTCACGGCCGGCGTCGTGAACGTCCCCGAGACGGCCTTCCTGCGGCCGCTCTCGGGCCGCGCCGAGCTGGACCGCCTCCACACGCGCCGCCTCGTCCGCGCTCTGGACAGGGCGGCGACCTGCGGCCGTATCTTTCACCTGTGGTGGCACCCCCACAACTTCGGCGTCGAGACGGCGGCGCACCTCGCGCGCCTCGAGCAGATCCTGAGCCGCTTCGCCGCCCTGCGGCAGCGCCACGGCATGACGTCCGAGACGATGGAGTCTGCGGCGCGCGCCGTCCTCGCCGCCCGCTGACCTATGGCCGACAACCTGCTCACCCGACCGATGACCGCCGAGGACCTCGGCCGCTTCGGGCGCTGCTTCGAGCGCAACGGCTCGCCGCGGCCCGCCGCCGCCGTCGCGTGGCAGTACGACCGCGGACCCGACGTGCCCGTCATGGCCGAGCTCAGCGTGCAGGCTACGGACGGCGCGCTCCCGGCCGGCGAGATCGCCGCGATCTACGCCGTCGCGCCGGTGCCGATGCAGGTCGGCACGCGCCGAGTGTGGGGCGCGCAGTCGCTGGACACGATGACGGACGCGCGGCACCGCGGCCGCGGCCTCTTCAAGACGCTCGCCGCGGCCGTCTACGGCCGCTGCGCCGAGGCCGGCTTCAGGCTCGTCTACGGCTTCCCCAATGGCAACTCGGCCCCGGGCTTCTTCGGCCGCCTCGGGTGGGTCGAGATCGCGCCGGTGCCGTTCAAGGTCGTCCCGCTGCGCTCGCGCTACCTCGCGCGGCGCGTGCCGCGCGTGGGCGCGCTCCTCGGCCGCCTGCCGGACCTGCCGCTGCGCCGCGCGAAGACGGTCGCCCCGGCCCACGCCGCCCGCATCCGCCCGCTCGACCTCCGCGCGCCCGACGCCCTCGACGCCGCCGGCGCGCTCTGGGCCGGCGTCGCCGCGCCCGTTGCCGTCGTCCGCGACGCGGCCTACCTCCGCTGGCGCTTCGCCGACAAGCCCGGCGAGTCTTACGCCGCCCTAGGCTACCACGACGCCGCCGGCCTCGCCGGATACGTCGTCTACACGGTCAAGGAGAAGCATGGCGGGCGCGTCGGCTACGTCATGGAGATGCTCCACCGACCCGGCCGCGACGACGCCGGCCGCGCGCTGCTGCGCGCGGCCCTCGACGCGATGGCCCGCGAGCGCGCCGACGTCTGCCTCGCATGGTCCTTCGACCATGCCCCCAACGCCCCGGCCCACCGCGCCGCCGGCTTCCGGACGCTCCCCGAGCGCCTGCGCCCGATCGAGCTCCACTTCGGCGCGCTCGTGCTGGACGAGGCCGAGCGCGCCCGCCTCACCGACGCCCGCAGCTGGTACCTCAGCTACTGCGACTCGGACACCGTCTGAGGCCCCGCCCGAGGCTCTGCCTCAAGCTCTGCCCGAGGCTCTGCCTCAAGCTCTGCCCGAGGCTCCGCCTCCATCCTGACGCTCTATGTGCGGCATCTGCGGCCTGCTCCAGCCGGCCCGCCTCTCGCCCGACCCGGCAGCGCTCGCCGGGCGCATGGCGGACACCCTCGCGCACCGCGGGCCCGACGCCTCGGGCGTCTGGGCCGACGACGACGGCCGGGTCGCCCTCGGCCACCGCCGCCTCTCGATCCTCGACCTCAGCCCCCTCGGTGCGCAGCCCATGCACGCCGCCTCGGGCCGCTACACCATCGCCTACAACGGCGAGGTCTACAGCTTCCGCGACATCCGGCAGGACCTCGAAGAGGCCGGGCACCGCTTCCGCGGCCACTCGGACACCGAGGTGCTCCTCGCCGGCTTCGACGCGTGGGGCATCGAGGCCACGCTCCAGCGCGCCGTCGGCATGTTCGCCATCGCCGTCTGGGACGCCGAAGAGCGCACGCTCTCGCTCGCCCGCGACCGGATGGGCCAGAAGCCGCTCTACGTCGGCTGGGCCGGGCGCACGCTCGTCTTCGGCTCCGAGCTGAAGGCGCTCCGGGCGCACCCGGACTTCGTGCCGGCCGTCGACCGCGACGCGCTCGCACTCTACTTCCAGTACACCTACGTCCCCGGCCCGCGCACGATCTACCGCGGCGTGCGGATGCTGCCGCCGGGGACGCTCGCGACGATCCCGGCCGAGCGCCTCGCGCCCGGCGACGACCTCGCCGCCTTCGAGCGGCCGTTCTGGACGCTCGACGCCGCCGTGCGGCAGGGCCTCGACGCGCCCTTCCGCGGCACGCCGGCCGAAGCGACGGACGCCCTCGACGCGCTCCTGACGCGCGCCGTCGGCGACCGCCTCGTGGCCGACGTGCCCGTCGGCGCGTTCCTCTCGGGCGGCATCGACTCGACGGCCGTCGTGGCCGCGGCCACCGTCGCCTCGAGCGCGCCGGTCCGCACGTTCACCATCGGCTTCGACGACCCGGCCTACGACGAGTCCGGCCCGGCCGCGGCCGTTGCGGCCCACCTCGGCACGGACCATACGACGCTCCGCGCGACACCGCAGGACGCGCTGGACATCGTGCCGCGGCTGGGTACCATCTACGACGAGCCCTTCGCCGACTCGTCGCAGATCCCGACGCTGCTCGTGTCCCACCTCGCGCGCGCCCACGTCACGGTCGCGCTCTCGGGCGACGGCGGCGACGAGCTCTTCGCCGGCTACAACCGCCACCTGCACGTGCCCCGCGTGTGGGGCCGCGTCGCGTACGTGCCCGGGGCGCTGCGCCGGACGGCCAGCCGCGCGATGCAGGCCGTCCCGACGGCGACCTACGACCGCGCCTACGCCGCCGTCGCGCCGGCCTTGCCGCGGCGGATGCGCGCCATCCTGCCCGGCAACAAGGCCCACAAGCTCGCCGGCGTCCTCGACGCGGCGTCGCCGACGGACCTCTACGACCGCCTCACGCGCCACCGCTCGGCCACGTGGCCGCCGGTCCTCGGCGCGACCTCGCCGCCCGTCCTCGTCGAGCAGCCCGCTCGCTGGCCCCGCGGCCTCGACGCGGTCCAGCAGATGCTCTACCTCGACTCGAAGACGTACCTGCCGGACGACATCCTGACCAAGGTCGACCGGGCGAGCATGGACGCGAGCCTCGAGGCGCGCGCGCCGTTCATGGACCACCGCCTCGTCGAGTTCGCCTGGACCCTGCCCACCGACGTCAAGATCCGCGACGGCCGCACCAAGTGGCTCCTGCGCGAGGTCGTCCGGAGGCGCGTGCCGGACGCGCTCGTGGACCGGCCCAAGGCCGGCTTCGGCATCCCCGTCGGCGACTGGCTGCGGGGGCCGCTCAGGCCGTGGGCCGAGGCGCTCCTGGAGCCGGCCCGCCTGCGCCGCGAGGGCTACCTCGACGCCGACGCCGTGGCCGCGCTCTGGGCCGCGCACCTCGCCGGCCGCTCGGACGCCCGATACGAGGTCTGGACGGTCCTCATGTTCCAGGCGTGGCTCGAGGCCGCCGGCCTCTGATCTCGTCTCCGCCTCTCTCGTCTCCAGAGAACGCGACGGTGCATCCCGCCCGGTCGTCCCGCGCGGCGAGTTCCTGGCCCACGCCGCACCCGTCAGGGCGAGCGCAGTCTCCTCAGCTCACCGCGGCGTTGCCCGATTCTGTCATCCTGAGAAGCTATTTGGTGAACGAACCCCTCCCCTCGGGCCGGGTGAACCCGCCGGGTCAACCCGGACCTGACCTGAGGTGCCCGCTTTGCGGGCGGAGGGGGTTTCTTCGGGTCGTGCGCAGTGGACACCCCCCCATCGCTTCGCGACAGCCCCCCGAAGGGGGCAGTTTTCGGAGGGGCGGCGTTTCGCAAAACAGTTTCTGACTCTGCCGGTCAGAGCCGCCGGACGCAACGTCCGCCCGTTTACCAGACCGTGTCTGCCGTGCCCGCCTGGGCGTACGCGCTGCTGAGCGTCTTCGCAATCTCGTTCGTCTCGCTGGCCGGGGTGAGCGTCCTCGCGCTCGGCCGGCACCGGCTCGAGCGCGTGCTGTTTCTGCTGGTCGCGTTCGCGGTCGGGGCGATGTTCGGCGGGGCCGTGCTGCACCTCATCCCCGAGGCGTACGCGGCGCTCGGGCCGGGCCTGCTGCCGGGCCTGCTCGTGCTGGCTGGCGTCGGGTCGTTCTTCGTGCTCGAGAAGTTTCTCCACTGGCACCACGCGCACGACCTGCCGGGCGGCGAGACAGATCCCGGGCACGCGCACGGCGGACACGGCCACGTGCACGGCCCGCCGGGGCACGTCGCCGCGATGAGCCTCGCGGGCAACGTCGCGCACAACTTCATCGACGGGGCCATCGTCGCGGCGTCGTATCTCGTCTCGGTCGAGACCGGGCTCGTGACGACGCTCGCAGTCGTGCTGCACGAGATCCCGCAGGAGATCGGCAACTTCGGCATCCTCGTCTACGGCGGCTACTCGCCGAAGAAGGCCCTGCTGGTCAACTTCGCGTCCGGCCTCGCGGGCCTGCTCGGCGCGGGCGTCGCCCTCGCCGCCGGGCAGGCCGTCGACGGGCTGGCGAACCTGCTGCTGCCGTTCACGGCGGGCGGCTTCCTCTACATCGCCGGCAGCGACCTCATCCCGGAGCTGAACCTGCGGCACAGCCACACGGCCGCGAAGTCGGCGTGGCAGCTAGTGATGATGGCGCTGGGCGTGGCGCTGATGACGATCCCTCTGATGCTGGAGGGGTGAGGGGGATGGGGGATGGGGGATGG
>JAYWIE010000507.1:0-8178 GCA_043789155.1 Rubricoccaceae bacterium
TGTCGATGCAGACGATGCCGGGCACGCGCGCGAGGACGTCCGCGAATGTGGCGACGACCTCGAACGCCAGCCGGCCGTCGTCGTCCGTGGCGACGGCCCAGCCGGCCGGGCATCCGTCGACGCCGGCGGTCAGCACGCGACCGGCGCGAGCAGCACGACAAGCGCGCTCGACCGGCCCGGCTCGACGGCCGGGCGTGCGTCGAGCACGGCGTGGCAGGCGTCCGTGGCCGCGACGGCAGCGAGGCCCGACGCTCCGGGCAGACGGAACGCGCCGTTGGCGTCGGTCTCGACCGAGGCGACGGCCCCGTCCGCATCCGTTACGTCGAGCGCGATGCCGGCGAGGGCGGCCCCGGTGTCGCGGTCCAGAACGCGGCCCGAGAGGCCACGGCCCGGCATCGTCGCCGTGACCGAGACCGTCGAGGCGCTCTGCGCCAGCACGAGGTCCGGCGCGAGGCGCGGAACCGAGATCAGGCTCGGCGTCAGGAGCGGGCCGCAGCCGGACGCGCAGACGGCGGCGAGAAGGACGAGCGCGTGGCGGGTCATGTGAGCCGGAGGACTTCGGTGAGCACGGCCGCGAAGTGGCACACGCTGCCCGCGAGCACGAACAGGTGCCAGATCGCGTGCGCGAAGCGCAGCCGCGTGTTGAGGTAGAACACGGTCCCGGCCGTGTACGCGACGCCGCCCGCGATGAGCCACGTGATCGTGCTCGGCGGCAGGCTCGCGCGCATCGGGCCCATCGCGAGCACGATCAGCCAGCCCATCGCGATGTAGACGAGCGTCGAGACGAGGTTGAAGCGGCCCGTGAAGAAGAGCTTGAACACGACCCCGCCGACGGCCAGCGCCCAGATCGTCACGAACAGCACCCAGCCCCAGCCGCCGCGCATCCCGCCGAGCAGGAACGGCGTGTACGTCCCGGCGATGAGCACGTAGATCGCGCAGTGGTCGAAGGTCTGCAGCCGCGCCTTGGCCCCGGCGTGCGGGATCGCGTGGTAGAGCGTGGACGCGGTGTAGAGCAGCACGAGCGACCCGACGAAGACGGACGCCCCGACGATGGCCCACGTGTCTCCGGAGAGCGCGGCGAGCGTGATCAGGACGGCCCCCGCGGCGACGCTCAGCAGCGCCCCGAGCCCGTGCGTGACGGCGTTCGCGATCTCTTCGGCGAGCGGGTACGGCGAGTGCGAGGCCATGGCTGGTGGGGGCGTGTGGAGCGGATACGAGCGCGAACGCGAGCGGTTCGGACGTCCGCGCGCGTATCCGCCGTCGAACGGCAAAACGGGACACCGCAATGGCGGCACGACGGCACGGAGTCTGCCTCCACCCTCTCTACGTGATCACAGGAGTTACGCAGTTGGCTTTGAAGCGGCTCGAACGCTCTTAATTTCGTTATCCCCGCGCACGCGGGACCGCGAAGCGACGGCGTAGCCCACCCAAAGTGCCGATCACAGACCTGCCCGTCGACTCTGAATTCCCGCTTTCGCTGGAATGACGGCTGAAAGGAAAACTCAACTGCGTAAGTCCTACGTCATCCCGGATTACGTCCGGGATGACACGCATTCCTTGTCTCGGCAAGGTGGTGAGAGACGGCCCCGGGTATCCGTTTCACCCCCTCACCCTCACGCCCCGACGCGGAGCGTGCGACGCTGGATGGCCGTAGCGAACTGCTGGAACTGCGCGTTGCGCGGATTCGCCTGCGTGAGCCGCGCCGCGACGCGCCCGGCGTCGTCCCAACGGCCGAGCGTGGCGTAGGCCCCGGCGAGGTTGTAGAGCGCCTGCTCCGGCGGCGACGCCCCGCCCGCGGCCCGCTCGAGCAGCGGCACGGCCCCGGCCGCGTCGCCGGCCTGCAGGCGCAGCGCACCGAGCATCATCGACGCCTCGGCGTTGGCCGGGTCGAGGGCGAGCGCGACGTCGTACAGGTTGGCCGCGTCGTCCAGCCGCGACGGGTCCGCGCCGGACGTCACCTGCGCCATCTCGAAGTTGGCCCACGCGACGTGCGCGGCCGGGAGGAACGGGTAGGCCATCGCGGCCGCGAGGTAGGCCTGCCGCGCGTGCGCGGCGTCGCCCTGCTCGCCGTACCATGCGGCGAGGGCCGAGACCGACCCGAGCCAGTCGTCGCCGCGCAGGGCGGCGCGCGCCTGCGCGAGCACGAACGGCGCGACGCCTGCGGTGTCCACGCGCTGCTCCTCGTCCGCCCGGAACGGCCACGACTGCGTGAGCAGGCTGATCCGGAGCAGGCCCGCGAGCGAGTCCGGAGGCGTGATGAGCGTGAGCGAGCGGCCGGGCGGGACCGCGCGCTGCTGCGGGCCGAACGCGCCCTCAGCGATGAGCGCGTCGAGGAAGGTGTCGGCGAGCAGGGCGTAGCCGTCGAGAGTCGGGTGGAGGTGCTCGAGCATCAGCGAGCGCCCGACGACGCCGCCGGGCGAGGCCGACCGGAAGGCGGCCTCGGACTCGACGACGTGCGCGCCGCGCGCGGCCGCGACGCGCCGGATGACGCCGTTGAAGGCGGCCGGGGCGCGGAAGCGGAGCGCGTCGAGGTCGCGCGCGCGGCGCAGGGCCGCGGCCGCGGCCGTCGTGTCGCCGGTCGCGAGCAGGATGCGGCCGAGCGCGAACGGGACGTCGGCGGCGAGCGAGTCCTGGCCGGCGAGCGCGCGCAGGGCCGCGACGGCTGTGGCCGTCTGCCCGGCCCGGACCTGCCCGGCGGCGGCCGCGATGGCCGCGCCGTGGTCGCCCTGCCCGTCGACGTGGGCGACGACGAACGGCCGCTGGTCGGCCTCGTTCGACGCGAGCGTGCCGATGTAGACCGGGATGCCCTCGGCCTGGTAGCGCGCCAGCAGCGCGTCGAGGTTTTCCTCGAACTGCCGCAGCGCGAGCTGGTACGTCTCAGACCCCAGCGGGACCGACTGCTGCCCGACCATCGCCGCCATGAGCGTGCTCGACGGCCGGCCCGTGCCCGCGGCCGGCGACGCGGGTGCGGCCGCGCGCTGGACGCGCGCGACGGTGGTGCGGAGCAGCTGGACCGTCCGGAAGCGCCGCAGCCGCAGGTAGAGCCGCACGAGGCCGGGGCTGCCGAAGCGCTCGGACGACGCCGCGCCGAGGGCCCCGTAGAACTCGTTGTGGCCGGTGTAGATGAGCACGGCGTCCGGCCGGACGGCCACGACCTCGTCCGCGAAGTCCAGCAGCGTGTACGAGTTGACGGCCGCCATGGCCGTGTTGACGACCTCGACCGTGCGGTCCGGGTAGGCCGTGCGCAGCAGCCGCCGGAGGACCTGCGGGAACGACGCGCCGCGGTAAAACGGGTAGCCCGCGGCCGAGGACTCGCCCTGGACGACGACGCGCAGGCCGCGGGCAGGCTTCTCGGCCGCGAAGAAGTCCGCGTTCGGGTTCGGGACGAAGCCGCCGGCGAAGTAGCGCGTCGCGACGTCGTGGTTGGGGTAGAGGATGCCGCCCACCGAGTCTGCGGCCGAATCCGCGCCGCGGTCGAGCGGGACGAAGAGCGGGTAGTCGCCGCCGTAGCTGCCGAGCCGCAGGCCGCCTTCGAGCAGGGCGAAGAAGACGACCGGCAGCAGCAGCGTGACGCCCCAGAAGAGGCGCTTGCGGCCGGCCGTCAGCGGGGCAACGGGTGCCGCGGGCGCGGTGGCCGGCGCGGCAGCGGGCGCGGCGAGCCCGGCGGGCGCGGAGGCGGGGCGGCGGGAGCGGGCCATGCTGGTCAGGCGGGCGTCTGGCCGGACTCCTCGGGCGTCGGCGTGCGGTCGGCGACGGGGGCCCAGACGGGCTCGGGCGCGCCGGCGTCGTGCGTGAGCCAGCGCGAGAGCGTGAAGAGCAGGTCCGAGAGCCGGTTGAGGTAGTGCAGCGCGTCCGCCGAGACGCCCTCGAGCGCCGCGAGGTCCACGGTGAGGCGCTCGGCGCGGCGCGTGACGGTGCGGGCGAGGTGGAGCGCGGCCGCGGCCGGCGTGCCGCCGGGCAGCACGAAGTGCTTCAGCGGCGGGATGTCCGCCGTGAGGCGGTCGATGTCGGCCTCGAGCGCGGCGACGTGGTGCGCCTCGACGCGCGGGACCGGGTACGTCGTCTCGGCCGGGGCCGAGAGGTCGCCGCCGAGCACGAACAGCTCGTTCTGGAGCCGCGCGAGGAGCGCGTCGGCCTCGGCCGAGCGCGGGCCCTCGTGGGCGGGCGCGGTCGCGATCGCGGCGCGCGCCATCCCGAGGCAGGCGTTGGCCTCGTCGATGGTGCCGTAGGCCTCGATGCGGGGGTGGCTCTTGGAGACGCGGCCGGCTCCGAAGAGACCGGTCGTGCCGTCGTCGCCGGTGCGGGTGTAGACCTTCATGGGTGGTGGGGCATGGGGAATGGGGCATGAGGGATGGGGAAAGGCCCTCATGCCTTTTGCCTCATGCCCCATGCCCGTCGGTTACGACGCCAAGGTACCGGATGCGGAGGCCGTCGGGCGTCGCGAGCGGCTCGGCGCGGACGCCGAAGACGGCCGCGAGCAGGGCCGGCGTCAGGACGCTCTCGGGCGGGCCGTCGGCGACGAGGCGGCCGCAGTGCAGCACGAGCATCCGGCGGGCGAAGGCGGCGGCGCGGTCGAGGTCGTGGAGCGCGGCGACGACCGTCCGGCCGCTGTCGGCGAGGGCGCGGGCGCGGGCGAGCAGGTCGATCTGGTGGCGGACGTCGAGGTGGGCCGTGGGCTCGTCGAGCAGCAGGCACGGCGCGTCCTGCGCGAGCGCCTGCGCCAGCGCCACCCGCTGCTGCTCGCCGCCTGAGAGGCGGCGGGCGGAGCGGCCGGCGAGGGCCACGAGGTCCGTCGCCGCGAGCGCGGCGTCGACGGCGGCCGCGTCGGCCGCGCCGAGGCGCGCGGCCCAGCCGACGTGCGGCGCGCGGCCCATCGCGACGACCTCGCGGACCGTGAAGTCCACGCCGAGCGCGGTCTGCTGGCGCACGAGCGCGACGCGGCGCGCGCGCTCGCGCGGGGCCATCCGCGCGGCCGGCCAGCCGTCGAGGTGGACCTGCCCGCCGTGCGGCACGAGGCCGGCGAGCGCGCGCAGCAGCGTCGTCTTGCCGGCCCCGTTGGGCCCGACGAGAGCGACGGCCTCGCCCGGCCGGACGGAGAACGTGACGCCCCGCAGCACCTCGGCAGCCTGCCCCGCCGGGTCAACCCGGACCTGACGTGATCCGGGGCCGGGGCCGAGGCGGACGGTGAGATCGCGGACGTCGAAGGTGGGCGGCATGGGCGGGGTGTGGATGCGGGATCTTACGGCCGACCGCCCCGCCCCTCGTGACGCTCACGCCCGACCTGCTCCTCTCGGCCTACGCGCAGGGCGCGTTCCCGATGGCCGACCCCGACGACGGCGACGCCGTCGCGTTCTACGCGCCCGACCCGCGCGCCATCCTCCCGCTCGACGCGTTCCACGTGCCCGCGACGCTCGCGAAGACGGTCCGCCAGGGCCGGTTCACGGTCGCCACGGACGGCGACGTCGAGGGCGTCATCCGGGCGTGCGCCGCGCCGGGGCCGGGCCGCGAGACGACGTGGATCTCGGACGAGATCGTCCGCGCGTACATGGCGCTGCACCACGACGGGTTCGTCCACAGCGTCGAGTGCCACGACGCCGCGGGCTTCGCCGGCGGGCTCTACGGCGTCGCCATCGGCGGGGCGTTCTTCGGCGAGAGCATGGTGAGCCTGCGCCGCGACGCCTCGAAGGTGGCGCTCGTGCACCTCGTGGCGCGGCTGCGCGCGGGCGGGTTCGTGCTGCTGGACACCCAGATGACGACGCCGCACCTCGCGCGCTTCGGAACGGTCGAGGTCCCGCGGGCCGCGTACGAGCGCCGCCTGCGCGCCGCGCTGCGCGTGCGCGCGGCGTGGCCCGCCGACGCCGCGTGACGCCGAAACCGCGGCGCGGGCGCACGACGGGGCGCGGCGGTCCGTTCGGGGCACGTAGCTTCCGGCGCACAGCGCCCCTCCCGATGCCCACGCTCTCGCTCCCGGTCGCCCTCGCGGTCGCCCTCGCCGCGTTCGGCGCGTGCGCCTCCGACCCGCCCGCGGCCGTCAGCCCGCCGACGGCCCTCGACCCGGCCGTCGCCGCGGCCGCCGCCGCCGACATGGCCGCCGGCGCGGGCGTCGCGCTCGCCGGTGCCGCGGGCTCGCCTGCGGCCGCCGACTCGCTCGGGCAGCTCGACGCAGCCACGGCGGCGGCCTACGCGCGGATCACGTCCGAGGCGCGCGCGCAGGGCGTCGCCGGGCGGTCCTACGGCGAGATCGTGCAGTGGGTCGGGACGCAGCTCCGCGGGCGGCCGTACGTCGGCGGGATGCTGGACGTGCCGGCGCGCGAGACGCTCGTCGCCGACCTGACGCGCTTCGACTGCGTGCTGCTCGTCGAGAACGTCCTCGCCGTCGCCCACGCCATCGCGACGGACGACACGACGCCCGAGGCGTACCTCGCCGAGCTCCGGCGGATGCGCTACCGCGGCGGGGCGATGGACGGCTACGCCTCGCGCCTCCACTACTTCTCCGAGTGGCTCGCCGACAACGACGCGCGCGGCACCGTCCGCAACGTCACGGCCGACGCCGGCGGCGTGCCGTTCGAGAAGCGGATCGACTTCATGAGCACGCACCGCGCGTCGTACCCGCACCTCGCCGACGACGCGGCGTTCGCGGCCGTCCGCCAGCACGAGGCCGCGCTCGCCGGGCGCGCGATGGTCTACATCCCCAAGGCGAGCATCGCCGCGGCCTACGCCGCGATGCAGCCCGGCGACGTCGTCGCGATGACGACCAGCATCGGCGGGCTGGACGTCACGCACACCGGCTTCGTCCACGTCACGGGCGAGGGCCGCAGCCGCCGCGTGGGCTTCCTCAACGCCTCGTCGGTGTCGAACGAGGTCAAGGTCTCGCCGGACCTCTCGGCCTACGTCCGCGACATCCGCAACCAGACCGGCGTCGTCATCGCCCGGCCCGTCGATCCGCGAGCGGATCGGGCCAGCGGGGAATAGGGAGCGGCGAGTCGCCGTGCTTCCTCACCACACGCTAGCCCCTCCGTGATCCCTCTGCCACTGGCCACCGGTTCGGGTTTACCCGATGGCCACTGCCCACTGGCCCCCCGTGCCTGACCTCCAACGCATCGGCGTCTTCACCTCCGGCGGCGACGCGCCCGGCATGAACGCCTGCATCCGCGCGGCCGTGCGCCGGGCCGTCGCCGAGGGCCTCGAGGTCGTCGGCATCCGCCGCGGCTACGCGGGCATGTGCGAGGGCGACTTCGTCGAGATGGACCGCCAGAGCGTGTCCAACATCCTCCAGACCGGCGGCACGATCCTCAAGTCCGCCCGGTGCGACGCCTTCCGGACGCCCGAGGGCCGCGCGCGCGCCGCGGCGCAGCTCCGCGCGGGCGGCATCGACGCGCTCGTCGCCATCGGCGGCGACGGCACGCTCCAGGGCCTGACGCACCTCGCGGCCGAGCACGGCGTCCAGGCCATCGGCTGCCCGGGCACCATCGACAACGACCTCTTCGGGACGGACGAGACGATCGGCTTCGACACCGCCCTCAACACGGCCCTCGAGTCCATCGACAAGATCCGCGACACCGCCGACGCACACGACCGCCTCTTCCTCGTCGAGGTGATGGGCCGCGACACGGGCTTCATCGCCCTCGCGTGCGGCATCGGCGGCGGGGCCGAGCTCGTGCTGATCCCCGAGATGCTCTCGGACGTCGACGCGATCAAGGAGCGCATCCTGTCGCTGATGTCCAGCCAGAGCCGGTCGTCCATCGTCGTCGTGGCCGAGGGCGACGAGACCGGCGGCGCGCACATGATCGCGCAGGCGCTCGCGGCGGACCCCGCCTTCGCGCGCATCGACACGCGCGTCTCGGTGCTCGGCCACATCCAGCGCGGCGGCTCGCCCACGGCCCGCGACCGCGTCCTCGCCAGCCGCCTCGGCTCGGCCGCGGTCGAGGCGCTGCTGGAGGGCCACGCCGGCGTCATGGTCGGCATCGTCAACTCGGACATCAAGCTCACGCCGATGCGCAACGTCTGGTCGCGCAAGAAGGACATCGACTACGACCTGCTCCAGCTCACGTCGCTGCTGAGCTGAATGGGGAGCGGAGAGAAAGTTGCTGGCTCCTTCCATCCTTGTCATCCTTAGCTCGTTTCAGGATCTGCGTTTCGTCTTCTCCTCACGCCATCAAGTACGAAACGCAGTTCCCG
>JAYWIE010000508.1:0-8170 GCA_043789155.1 Rubricoccaceae bacterium
CCCGGACGACCCGGACGACGTAGACCGTGCCGCGCGCGTCGGTGCGGTAGCGGAGCGTGTACCCCGGCCAGTCGTCCGGGACGCGCGGCGTGAGGCAGAGCGCCTCGGCCTCGCGCCGCAGGCCCAGCACGGACTCCACGGCGACGCGCCACGTCCACCCGGCCGAGCCCGTGTACCACGTCCACCCGCCGCGGCCGACGTGCGGCTCGACCGAGTAGACGTCGGCCGCGACGGCGTAGGGCTCGGCCTTGTAGTGGTCGGCCGCGGCCGGGGTGCGCGCGTGGTTGACCGGCAGGATCATGCGCAGCAGGTCCGTGGCGGTCTCGTGGCGGCCCGCCTCGGCGAAGGCCCTCACGGCCCACAGCACGCCGTGCGTGTACTGGCCGCCGTTCTCGCGCACGCCCGGCAGGTAGCCCTTGATGTAGCCCGGGTCGTGGCCCGTGACGTCGAACGGCGGCGTGAGCAGCCGGATGATGCCCGCCTTGCGGTCGACGAGGTGCTGCTCGACGGCGTCGAGCGCCAGCGCGGCGCGCTCGGGCGGAGCGACGCCCGAGAGGACGGCCCAGCCCTGCGCGATGGCGTCGATGCGGCACTCGTCGTTGCTGGCCGAGCCCAGCGGCGTGCCGTCGTCGTAGAAGGCGCGGCGGTACCACTGCCCGTCCCAGCCGGGCCCGTTGAGCGCGCCCACGAGCGCCTCGCGGTAGCTGCGGTAGCGGGCGGCGCGGGTCCGGTCGCCGCGGTCCTCGGCGATGGGGATGAAGCGCTCGAGGATGTGGGCGAGGAAGAAGCCCAGCCAGACGCTCTCGCCCTGCCCCTCGTTGCCGACGCGGTTCATGCCGTCGTTCCAGTCGCCCGAGCCCATCAGCGGCAGCCCGTGGCGGCCGGCCGTGAGCGAGACGTCGATGGCGCGGGCGGCGTGCTCGTAGACCGAACCCGTCTCGCTCGAGGGCTGCGGCGTGAGGAAGACCTCGTCCTCGCCCGGCTCGAGCGCGCGCGCGGTGAGGAACGGGGCCTCCTCGTCGAGCAGCGTCTCGTCGCCGGTAGAGGCGAGCGTGAACGCGACGGCGTAGGGCAGCCAGAGCAGGTCGTCCGAGAAGCGCGTCCGGATGCCGGCCCCGGTGACGGGGTGCCACCAGTGGAGCACGTCGCCCTGTTCGAACTGGTGGCCGGCGTTCTTGAGGATCTGCGCCCGCGTGAGGTCCGGGCGGGTGTAGACGAGCGCGAGGCTGTCCTGGAGCTGGTCGCGGAAGCCGTACGCGCCGCCGGACTGGTAGAACGCGGAGCGGCCCCAGAGCCGGCACGAGAGGTTCTGGTAGAGCAGCCACCCGTTGACGAGCACGTCGAGCTCCGGCGCGGGCGTCTCGATCTGGACCGCGCCGAGCGTCTGCTCCCAGAACGCGATGACCGCGCTCAGCTCGGCGTCCGCCGCCTCGGGCGCGGCGTAGCGGTCGACGAGCGCGCGGACCTCGGGGACGGTCTTGGCCTGCCCGAGCAGGAACACGATCTCGCGCGTCTGGCCGGGCTCCAGCACGAGCGTCACCCGCAGCGCGGCACACGGGTCGAGGTCGGTGGCCAGCTCGTTGTCGAGCGAGCCGCCCGCGGCGACGGCGAGCGGCGCGGAGGCGTGCCCGTTGCGGCCGAGGAACGCGGCCCGCCGCGCCGAGACCGACTCGGCGTCCGCCCCGCCGACGGCGACGAACGCGAGGCGGTCGCCGTAGGTCGGGGTGTAGGGGTTGCGCGCGAGCAGCGCGCCGCACTCGTCCCGCGTCACGACGACGTACGGCGCGTTGGGCTCGCGGCGCTCGCCGAGGACGAGCTCGGCGTAGCGGTACAGCGAGAGCCGCCGCGCCGCCGCGCCGGTGTTCGTGATTCGCAGCCGGACGATCTTGAGCGGGTCGCGGCGCGGCACGAAGGCCGTGACGTCGGTCTCGATGCCGGCCCAGGCGCTCCGGTAGGTCGTGAAGCCCCAGCCGTGCTGCGTCTCGTAGGCGGCCGGCGCGGGTGCAGGCCTCGGCGTGGGCGTCCAGAAGACGCCCGCGTCGTCGTCGCGGAGGTAGAGCGCCTCGCCGGCCGGGTCCGTCACGGGGTCGTTGGACCACGGGGTGAGCTTGTTCTGCTGCGAGTTGCGCGCCCACGTGTAGCCCTCGCCGCTCTCGGTCGCCGTGAAGCCGACGGTCGGGTTGGCGACGACGTTGATCCACGGCAGCGGCGTCCGGGTAGAGGCGTCGCCGCCGTGCTGGCGGACGACGTAGGCGCGGCCGTCGTCCGAGAAGCCGCCGTAGCCGTTGAAGAACGCCAGGTCGTCCGGGGCCCCGGCGTCGGGCTCGCCCGCCGCGATCCCGAGCGCCTCGAGGCGCGGCGCGGCGTCGGCGTGCGTGGCCGGGACGCCGGCGGGCGGAGCCGGGGCGTCGCCGGGGCCGCCGTCCAAGCCGGGGCCACCGTCCAGGTCGGTCCGGAGCGGAGGCATCGCGCCGTCGACGACGACGCGGGCGGCCGTGAGCAGGAGCGTCACGTCCTCCTCGGCCATGCCGTCGGTGCGGCGCAGGAAGACGCCGCCGCGCTGCGCCATCAGCGCCCGCTGCGGCGAGCCCTCGACGGCCTGCGCCAGCGCCTCCTGGAGGCTGTCGGCGTAGCTCGGCGGATGGTCGTTGAGCACGACGAGGTCCACCTCGAGGCCGCGGCGACGCCAGAAGCCGTGCATCCGGAGCAGCCGCTTGAACGCGTCGACCTCGTCCATGCTCGACGTGCGGAAGAGCAGGATCGGGAGGTCGCCCGAGATGCCGTAGGCCCAGAGGCCAGACTGCGAGCGCACGTTGCGGCCGCGCACGGCCGCGGGTGCGGCCAGCTCGGGGTCGCCGTAGAGCAGGCGCCCGGCGAGCTCGTGCGCGACGAGCGCGTCGTCGCCGGAGAGGCCGAGGTGGCCGAGCTCGACGAGCCCGTACGTCGAGGCGAGCTCGAAGGCGCGCTGCGCCGCGGCCGGGTGGTCGTAGCGCTCGGCGAGGCGCTCGGCCGCCTCGCGCGTCTCGGCCACGGCGAGCGAGAACACGACCTGCACGCTCGCGCGCGGCTCGATGGTGACCGTGCGCCGCAGCGACACGACGGGGTCGAGCACCGGCCCGGCGGTGCGCGAGAGCTGCGTGCCGGCGTCCATCGCCGCGGGCGCGTCGAGCGTGCGGCCGCGGCCGACGAAGCGCATCCGGTCGGTCTCGTACTGCAGCGGCGCAGCCGTGGCGCGGTCGGCGCGGGCGAGGTCCTCGTCGGCGACCGAGTGGACGAGCCAGCGGCGCGGGTCGCCCTCGGCGCGCGGGCGGCGCGTGGCCAGCAGCGCGGTGTTGCGCGGCAGGTACTCGGTCTCGACGAACAGCTTCGAGAAGGCCGGGTGGCCGAGGTCGGCCGCGGCCGAGCCCAGCACGACCTCGGCGTAGCTCGTCAGCTCGACCGTGCGCGGCCGGTCCGAGTAGTTGGTCACGGTCACGCGGCGCACCTCGGCGTCGTCCTCCGGCGAGACGGCGGCCTCCATGAACGTCTCGACCCAGTCGTCCACGCGGGCCGTCTCGACCTTGTTGGCGTGGACCCAGACGTCGTAGCGGTCCGGCGGCGCGGCGCTCGTGACCGGCTGCTCGGCCGCAGACCAGTAGCGGCCGCTCTCGACGTCGCGGACGTAGACGAAGAAGCCGTCGGCGTCGCGCGTACGGTCGCCGTGCCAGCGCGTCACGGCCGCGTCCGGCAGGCGCGAGTAGCCCGTGCCCGCCGTCGTGACGAGGACCGAGTAGCGGCCGTTCGAGAGCAGCGCCCCGTGCGGGACGGCGTCGCGCGTGCTCCGGGCCGCGAAGTGCGCCACGCGCGCCTCGACCGGCGCGATCTCGACCAGGTCGACCTCCGCCTCGTCGAGCGGGTGCGGGTCGACGCGCTCGACGATGACCGGGACGCGCTCCTGCAGGAGGATCTCGACCGACCGGACGAGCGGGTCGCGGTGGAACCGCTGCTGGAAGGCGTTGCTGCCGAGCACGTTGGCCAGCGCGAGCAGGCCCATGCCCTGGTGGTGGACCATGTACGAGCGGACGACCGTGCGCGGCTCGCCGCCGTCGGGCACCGGTGCTGCGCGGCCGGCCGTGTAGTCGATGGCCTCGTAGTAGCCGTACGGCCCCCACGCGCCCGCGCCGTCGAGGCGGTCGAGGTTGGCGAGCGCGCGGTCCGGGCGGACGAGCAGCGCCAGCAGCGTCGCGTAGGGCGACACGACGGCGTCCTCGGCGAGGCCGCGCTTGAGGCCGAGCGCGGGCACGCCGAAGGCGCGGTACTGGTACGTCAGGTGGAGGTCGAGCTGCGCGTACCCGCTCTCCGAGACGCCCCACGGGCGGCCGCGCTGGCGGCCGGAGAGGCGCTGCAGCGAGACGGCGTTGTAGCACGCGTCGGCGAGCAGCGTGCCTTCGTCGAGGCGCGTGTAGAGCGCCGGCATGAGGTACTCGAACATGGTCCCGCCCCACGAGAGCAGCGCCCGCCGGCCGCGCGTGACGCGCGTCGGCCGCGAGAGGTGGAACCAGTGCTCGGGCGGTGCCTCGCCCTTGGCGATGGCGAGCAGCGACGCGAGCCGCGCCTCGCTCGCGAGCAGGTCGTAGGTGTACGTGTCCGGCCGGTCCATGCCGACGTCGTAGCCGATGCGGAAGAGGTCGCGCTCGGCGTCGTAGAGCGGCCGGAAGTCCATCTCGCGCACGAGCGCGTCCGCGCGGCCGGCGAGGACGGACGCCGTGGCGAAGAGCGTCTTCAGCGCTGCCGCGCCGCGGCGCAGCGCCTCGTGGCCGTGCGCCGCGCCGTGCGCCGCGCTGTGAGCCTCGAGGCGCTGCGCGAGCCCGGCCAGCGTCGGGGCCGCGTCGAGGTCGGCCGCGACGGCCGCGTCGAGCGGGGCCGCGCCAGACGCCAGCCACGGCCCGACGGCCTCGAGCTCGCCGAGCGCGCTCTGCGCCTCGCGGGCGAGCGCCGCGGACCAGTCGCGGGCCTCGGCCGGGGCCTCGGCAAGCGCGGCGTCGAGCGCGCGCGCGTGCGCCGCGACGACGACCATCCGCAGCCGCCACTCGCGCAGGCCGACGGGCGCGGGCTCGGCCAGGACCGCACGGAGCGCCCCGGTGCGCGGGTCCGGCGCGGCCCCGTCTCCCGAGCCGGGGTCGCCGCCCGCATCCGCCCGCAGCGCCGCCTCGAGCTCGGCCAGCGTGTCGCAGAGGCCCGTCAGCGCGGCCGGGTGCGGCCAGGGCGCGCCGGCGGTCTCGAGCAGGCCCTGCTTGAGCGCGAGCAGCGCGCCGGCGAGGTTGCCCGAGTCGACCGTCGAGACGTAGCGCGGGGCCATCACGGCCCCGGTCTCGGTGCTGTACCAGTTGTAGAGGTGGCCGCGGTAGCGCTCGAGCGCCTCGGCCGAGGCCAGCATGAGGCCGGCGCGGCGCACCTCCTCGGTGCGGGTGAGGTAGCCGAGGTCGCGCGCGGCCTGGACGGCGTTGAGCGCGAGCCCGATGTTGGTCGGCGACGTGCGCCGGGCGAGCCCCTGCGCGGGCTGGAGCTGGAGGTTGTCCGGCGGCAGCCAGCGGTCCGCCTCCGTCACGGTGTCCTCGAAGTAGCGCCACGTGCGGCGCGCGATGCGGCGCAGGCGCGTCCGGTCGGCGGTCTCGAGCGTGTACGTCTCGTACTCGCGCGCCCGGCTGACGTGGCGGGCCACGAAGGGCGCGGCGATCCAGGCGGCGGCGAACGGGAGCGCGGTGATCCACGCGACCGGGTCGGTGAAGGTCACCAGGGCGAGCACGGCGACGCCCCACGCGACCGAGGCCCACATCGACCGCGGGACGTCGCGGCCCGCCGCCTCGGCCTGCTGCGCGGTCGTCCACTCGAGCAGGTGCCGGCGGCTGACGGTCATGCGCCACAGCGTCCGCGCGACCGCGTCCAGCATCACGACGGACTGGTGGGCGAGGAACACGACCGAGAGGCCGATCTGGCGGGCGTGCATCCGGACGTCGGCCCAGACCAGGCGCAGCCAGCTCGACGTGACGGTGCCGGGCGGCTGGAAGAGGACGCCGTGCGCGGCGGGCGCGTAGATCGGGAAGGCGAGCACGAACAGCGCCACGAGCGTCCACACGAACGGCGAGCCGGGGATGACCGTCCAGATGAGCAGCAGGAAGACGAGCACGGCCGGCGGCGTGAGCGAGCGCCGGAGGTTGTCGAAGAGCTTCCAGCGGCCGACGACCGAGAGCGGGTTGCGCCGCCACTGGCCGCTGGCGTCGCGCACGCGCGGCATCAGCCACGGCAGCAGCTGCCAGTCGCCGCGGACCCAGCGGTGCAGGCGCGACGAGAACGAGGCGTAGCGGCTCGGGTAGTCGTCGAAGAGCTCGACGGCCGTCGCGAGCGCGGCCCGGGCGTGGTTGCCCTCGAGCAGGTCGTGCGAGAGGACGGTGTTCTCGGGGAGCGCCCCGCCGAGCGTATGCCGGAACGCGTCGACGTCGTAGAGCCCCTTGCCGGTGTAGATCCCCTCGCCGAAGAGGTCCATGTAGGCGTCCGAGACGGCCGTCGTGTAGGGGTCGACGCCCGGCCGGCCGGCGTAGGTGCTCGCGAAGATGGTCTGGCGGCCGCTTTCCGGAGACACCGAGACGCGCGGCTGGAACACGCCGTAGCCGCTCGCGACGCGGCCCTTGCCGGCCGAGTAGACGGGCCGGTTGAGCGGGTGCAGGGCCGTCGCGACGAGCGCGCGCGCGGCGTCGGGCGTCGTGCGCGTGTCGGCGTCGAGCGTGAGCACGTAGCGGACGGCGTCGCCGGCGGTCGCCTCGCGCAGGTCGCCCTCGATGACGGTGCAGCTCGTCCGGGCGTCGGGGTCGCGGAGGAGGTCGTTGAACTCCTCGAGCTTGCCGCGCTTGCGCTCCCAGCCCATCCACACGCCCTGCGCCTCGTTCCAGCGGCGCTCGCGGTGCAGCAGGAAGAAGCGGTCGCCGTGGGCGGAGCCCGCCCCGTCCCCCGAGACGGGGCCGCCCGAGACGGGGCCGCCCGAGACGGGGTCGCCCGAGACGGGGTCGCCCGAGAGGCGCGCGGCGCGCGACTGGTCGTTGAGCCGGCGGACCGCGGCCCGGGCGGCGGCGAGCGTCTCGGCGTCGCCGGGCACCTCGGCCTCGGGGGCGTCGGCCCAGTCGGTGAGGAGCGCGTAGCGGAGCGCGGCGTCGGAGTTGGCGAGGGCGTGGACCTCGAGCCGCTCGACCATCTCGCGCGCGTGGCCCGGCGACGTGATGAGCGTCGGCACGACGACGAACGTGCGCGCCTCGGCGGGGATGCCGTCCTCGAGCGCGAGGCGCGGCAGGCGGCGCGGCGGCAGGAACCGGATCACGTTCCAGTTGACGAACGTGACCGCGAAGTCCAGCAGCGGCAGCAGGGCCGCGGCGAGCGTGAGCGCGAGCAGGCCCACGTCGGCACCGGCGGCGTCGGCGATCCAGACCGAGACGGCGAGGCCGAGCGCGGTGACGGCCGAGATGCTGCCGAGGTAGACGGCCGTCGGGTGGCGCTGCGAGAGCCCGTAGAGCCGGCGCGTCCAGCTGGCGCGGTAGCCGACGGCGCGGTCGAGGTCGCGGGCACCGGCCCCGAGGATCCAGTAGCCGACGTGGCTCGCGGCGGGCGCGGCGTCTCCGGCGGCCTCGCCCGCCGCGGCCTCTCCTGCCGCGGCCTCGCGGGCGGCGGCCTCGCGGGCGGCGGCCTCGCGGGCGAGGGTGAGGGCCTGTTCGGCGACGCCGAACTCGGTCTCGGGCGAGCGCTGCGCGAGGCGCTCGACGTGGTGGCGGTAGTCGTCGCGCGTGGCGGCGTCCATGGCCGCGTAGACGCCGGCCGGGTCGTCGCGGAGCGTCTGCTCGACGGCCGAGAGCGCCTCGACGATGTCGACCCAGTCGGCCTTGGCTGCGGCGCGGATGGCGACGACGGCGTTCGAGAGCGAGCCCTGCCACTGCGTCTCGCTCTGCATCTCGAGCCGGTCGAGGTCCTCTACGGCGGCGCGGCGCGAACGGAGGCGGCGCTCGAGCCACGCGAGGGCGGTCGTGTTGCCGCCGCGCGCCTGGAGGTCGCCGGCGAGCCCGAGCGCGAACGCGGCCGAGAGCGACTGCCGCTCGCGCGCCATCTCGGCCAGGACGGCCCCGACCTCGTCGGGCGCCTCGCCCGCCTT
>JAYWIE010000509.1:0-2304 GCA_043789155.1 Rubricoccaceae bacterium
CACGTCTCGCTCGCCAAGCGCGACAACGTCCGGACGGCCCTCAGCGTCGCGCGGGCGTCGCGGCAGCTGCTCGGCGGCAACGGCGTGCTCGGCGTGTTCCCGGTGATGCGCCACATGGCCAACCTCGAGTCCGTCGTGACGTACGAGGGCACGGACGAGGTGCACACGCTCGTCCTCGGTCAGGAGGCGACGGGCCTCAACGCCTTCGGCGGCTGACGTCGGTCTGAGCGCGCTCGCCGCTGTCAGGCGTGCCCGACGAGCGCCGCGTTGAAGCGCGCCTCGGCGTCGGCGGCGAGCGCCGCGCCTGTCGCCCCGCCCGGCGGGCGCGTCTCGAGCGCCGGGCCGAGCACGCTCACGCGGACGTCGCACGGGCCGGTCCGCGCGCACAGCCGCCACAGCGGGCCGACGAGCGTCTCGTGCTCCCACACGGCGACCCCAGGCGGCTCGAACGCGAGGGCGACGAGCAGGATGTCGGCGTCGGCGTCCTGCGCGACCTCGAACGCGCCGTGGCGCAGCGGCAGCACGCCGGGACCCGGCCCGATGCCGCCCTCGGGCGCGAGCGCGACGGGCAGCGGACTCCCGGCGACGGACGCCCGCAACGCGTCGCGCGCCGCCCCGCGGCTCTCGTCGCGCCCGCGGTCGACGTAGAGCGTCCCGATGGCGGTCGCGATCCAGCCGACGAACGGGATGCGGCGGACGCCCTGCGTCGCGAGAAAGCGGACCGGCGTGACGGCCATGAGCGCGACCGGGTCCAGCCACGCGAGGTGGTTGAAGAAGACGAAGCCGCGGTGGGCGCGCAGCGCGTCGGCCCCGTCTACGTGCAGGCGAATGCCCGTTATGGCAACCAAAAAACGAGCGATCCCGACGGCCACGTGGACGGCCGGCCGCACGCCGCGCACGCGCACAGGCACGAGCGCGGCCGCGAGCAGCACGGCGGTCCCGGCGGCCATCAGGACGGCGACACCGAGCACGCGGACGACGCCGAGCGCGACGCCGAGCGGGCCGGGGCGGGGGAGACGGTCGAGCGCGGCAGGGTCCATGGCCCGAAGGTATCCGCGCCGCCTCGCGCGCGCGTGGTGCAGCCGCACTACGCAGACAGGCCGCGGCGTGGCCCGAGACGCCGCGAGCGGCTCGCGGCCGTCTCGCGCGCCCGGCCCGGATCCGTAAACTCCGGGATGCCCGACACGCCCCGCTCCCCGGTCACGCCCGCCGTCGAAGACTTCCTGAAGGCGGTCTACGACGCCTCGCGCACCGAGCCCGCCTCCACGACGGGCCTGGCCGACGCGCTCGGCATCGCCCCGCCGAGCGTGACGTCGATGGCGAAGAAGCTGGCCGAGGCCGGCCTCATCCACCACGTCCCGTACCGCGGCGTCACGCTGACGAAGGCGGGCCGGCTCGTCGCCGTCGAGACGATCCGCCACCACCGGCTCGTCGAGACGTACCTGCACCAGGCGCTCGGCGTGCCGTGGGACCGCGTCCACGACGAGGCCGAGCGCTGGGAGCACGTGCTGTCCGAGGACGTCGAGGCGCGCATGGACGCCGCGCTCGGCTTCCCGACGCACGACCCGCACGGCGCGCCGATCCCGCCGGCGTCGCTCGAGTTCGAGGACCCGCAGGGCCCGCGCCTCTCCGAGCTGCCGGCCGGCGCGCGCGCGCGCGTCGCCGAGGTCAGCGACGACGACGCGGACGTGCTGCGCTACGTCGGGCAGCTCGGGCTGTACCCGCAGACGGAGGTCGAGGTCGTCGAGGCGGCCCCGTACCGCGGCGGGCCGGTGACGGTGCGCCTCGTCGAGGCCGACGCGCTGCGCGTGGTCGGTGACCGCGCGGCGTCGGCCGTCCGCGTCGCGGCCGGCTGACGCCGCAGGGCATGGCCTCAACCGCGTCGTGCTCGAACCGGTGACGGCCAGGAGCGTTCGACGCGGGAACCAGACGGTACAGACCGATGGAGCGCCGCGAGATCTACCACTCCGACCCTGAGATTCTCGGGGGCACGCCTGTGTTTCAGGGGACGCGGGTCCCCGTCCAGAATCTCCTCGACTACCTCGCCGCAGGGCGACCGCTCGGCGACTTCCTCGACGGGTTCCCTGGCGTGAGCCGCGAGCAGGCCGTCGCGTTTCTCTCGGTGGCCAGAGACGCCGTCCTCGCCACGGCCTGATGCGGGTGCTGCTGGACGAGAACCTGGACTGGCGGCTGAGGCGAGGGTTCGACGCGGAGCACGACGTGGTCACGGTGCGCTACCACGGCTGGAGTGGGAGGAAGAACGGAGACCTGCTGCGAGCTGCGGAGACAGAGTTCGACGTGTTC
>JAYWIE010000510.1:0-2295 GCA_043789155.1 Rubricoccaceae bacterium
CGCCGCTGACGCCGGTGCGCCGAGCCGGTGGGCAATGCGGAAAAATGCGGTTTGAAGTTTGGAGTTTGAAGTTCAAGGCCGCTCAGAGCATGGCACTACCCAAAACAGGCAGAACTCACCCAACCTCAAACATTAAACCTTAAACCGCATTCATGACCCTCCCCCACGCCCAGCTCGCCGAGGTCCGCCGGCACTTCGCGGACTTTCTCAAGACGCGGGGCCTCCGCCGGACGCCCGAGCGCGACGCCGTCCTGGACGCGCTCTACGCCACGCCGGACCATGTCGACGCGGACACGCTCTTCGCGCGCCTCCAGCAGTCGGGCGTCGCGGTGAGCCGGGCGACCGTCTACAACACGCTCGACGTCCTGATCGCGTGCGACCTCGCGGCCAAGCACCAGTTCGGGACGCACCAGGCCCGCTACGAGCGCGCCTACGCCTACTGGCAGCACGACCACCTCATCTGCCTAGACTGCGGCGAGATCCTCGAGTTCTGCGACCCGCGCCTCCAGAACATCCAGGACACCGTCGCCGGCATCTACGGCTTCGAGGTCGCGCGGCACGCGCTGACGGTCTACGGCCACTGCCGCCGCGAGGCGTGTCCGAACAAGGCCGCCGCGTGACGCCAGCCCTCCGTCCCCTTTCCCGCTCGCTGCCATGACCCTCACCGTCGTCGACGCCTTCGCCGAGCGCCCGTTCTCCGGCAACCCGGCCGCCGTGTGCCTCCTGGACGCGCCCGCAGACGAGGCGTGGATGCGGGCGCTCGCGGCCGAGATGAACCTCTCCGAGACCGCCTTCGTCGTGCCCGACGGGGCGGGCGCGTTCGGCCTGCGCTGGTTCACGCCGACCGTCGAGGAGACGCTCTGCGGACACGCGACGCTCGCCGCCGCCCACGTCCTCTTCGAGTCGGGCGCACTCGCGCCCGACGCCGCGGCGCACTTCGACACGCTCTCGGGACGCCTGACGGTCCGCGCGGCCGGCGCGGCCGGCTACACGATGGACTTCCCCGCGACGCCGCCCGACGCCGCCGACGCGCCGGCCGGCACGCAGGACGTCTTCGGCGAGACCGTCTGGACCGGCCGCTCGCGCTTCGACCTCTTCCTCGTGCTGCCGAGCGAGGCGGCCGTCCGCGCGCTCGCGCCCGACGCGGCCGCCGTCGCGGCGTTCGGCGCGCGCGGCGTCATCGCGACGGCGCAGGCCGACGCCGGCTCGGGCGTCGACGTCGTGTCGCGCTTCTTCGCGCCGGGCGCGGGCGTGCCCGAGGACCCGGTGACGGGCTCGGCGCACTGCGCGATTGGCCCGTACTGGGCCGAGCGCCTCGGCCGCAACCCGCTGCGCTGCTTTCAGGCGTCGCGGCGCGGCGGGCACGTCGGCGTCGAGGTCCGGGCCGGTGACGCCGGCGGGCGCGTCGCTCTCACGGGCCGGGCGGTGACGGTCTACCGCGCCGATCTTGCCGCATCCGCCTGCCCCCCGCCGTGATGCCCGCGACGCCCTCGTCCGTGACGTCCGAGACGTCCCGGACCGTCCTGATGACGCCCGAGCGCGTCCGGCGCACGCTCGCGCGGCTCGCGGCCGAGGTCGTCGAGCGCAACCGCGGCGCGGAGCGGCTGCTCGTGTTCGGGCTGCGCCGCCGCGGCGAGGCGCTCGCCGAGGCGCTCGCGGCGGCCGTCGCCGAGGCGACCGGCACGGCCGTCGAGGTCGTCGGGCTAGACGTGCGGGCCTTCCGCGACGACCGCCCAGACGGGCCGGACGGCCGGCCCCTCATGCCGGAGCCGCTCGCGCCCGGCGCGCCCGACGCGACCGACCGCGACGTCCTGCTCGTCGACGACGTCCTGTTCACGGGCCGCACGGCGCGCGCCGCGCTCGACGCCGTGCTGCGCCACGGCCGCCCGCGCACGATCCGCCTGGCCGTCCTCGTGGACCGCGGCGGCCGCGAGGTCCCCGTCCAGCCCGACTTCGTCGGCCGGACGGTCCCGACGAAGGCCGCTGAGCGCGTCACGGTCGACCTCGGCGCGATGACAGTCTACCTGGACGACTGAGAGGCTGACTATGAATGCAAGACGAAGCCTCTAAACGCCGTCATTCTCGGCCCCGACCGGGAATCCAGAGTCGGAGCAAGGCGCTCGACACTCTGGATTCCCGCGTGCGCGGGAATGACGGCAGGTGGAGGAGGATTCGTAGTCAGCCTCTGAGTGTCGGAACGCAGGCGTGCAGGATCGCAGGCGTGCGCTCTTCCCATCCTGCGCTCCTGCCTTCTTGCGCTCCTGCGCTCTTCCGGTCCTGCGCTCCTCACCCTGG
>JAYWIE010000511.1:0-2294 GCA_043789155.1 Rubricoccaceae bacterium
CCCCTACGGGGGTGGGACGACGTCGAGGCGGAGGACGGATCGGGACGGTGAGGCGGCGGCCGGCGGCGGGAATCCCTGCCGCGCCTTGTGGGTACCTCTGCGCCCCTCCCCCGACGCCGTGATCTCCGAGACCTTCCGCCTGCCCGTCCCCGTCCCGGCGTCCGAGCTCTTCGCGTGGCACGAGCGCCCGGGCGCGTTCGAGCGCCTCACGCCGCCGTGGCAGACCGTCCGCGTCGAGCACATGGAGGGCATCCGCACCGGCGACCGCGCCGTCTTCCGCGTCGGGCCGGGGCCGGGCGTGCGGTGGGTCGCCGAGCACCGCGACACCTCGGACGCCTGCCTCCCCGACGCAGACGGCGGGACCGGCGGCGGCATGTGCCAGTTCACGGACGTCCAGGTCGAGGGCCCCTTCGCGTCGTGGACGCACGCGCACCGCATGATCGCCGACGGGGCGGGCGCGTCCATTCTCGAGGACCACATCGAGGCCGCGCTGCCCGGCGGCGCGCTCGCCGAGATGGTCGGCGGGCCGACGGCGCGCGCCGAGTTCGACCGCATGTTCGGCTACCGCCACCGCGTGACGGCTAGCGACCTCGCACGGCACGCCGCGTGGCAGGCCGCCCACGGCGAGCGCCGCCTGACGGTCGCGATCTCGGGCGCGTCGGGCCTGCTCGGGCGCGCGCTCGCGGCCTTCCTCACCGGCGGCGGGCACCGCGTCGTGCGGCTCGTCCGCTCGCGCGGGCAGGCCGGCGCGCTGCGCCGCGGCCCGGCCGAGCAGACCGTCTACTGGAACCCTGCGGCGGACGCGGCGGATCTCGGATCCGCCATCGACATGGGCGCGCTGCGGCAGGCCGCGCCCGACGCCATCGTCCACCTCGCCGGCGAGCCAGTCTTCGGCCTCGCGTACACGGCTGAGAAGAAGCGCCGCATCTGGGAGAGCCGCACGCGCGGGACGGACCTCATCGCGCGCGCTGCCGCACAACTCGACCCGAGGCCCGTCCTCGTCTCGGCGTCGGCGTCGGGCTACTACGGCTCGCGCGGCGACGCCGAGATCACCGAGGCCGACGGCCCCGGCACGGGCTTCCTAGCCGACGTCTGCCGCGCGTGGGAGGCCGCGACTGCGCCCGCCGAGGCGGCCGGCGTGCGGACGGTCCACCTCCGCACCGGCCTCGCGCTCTCGCCCGCCGGCGGCATGCTCGGCGTGCTCGGGACCGTCACCGGCCTCGGCCTCGGCGGATGGGTCGGGAGCGGGCAGGACGTCTGGCCCTGGATCGCGGCCGACGACTGGGTCTACGCCGTCCACCACCTGCTCGGGCTCGCAGACGCGCGCGGCCCGTACGACCTCTCCGCGCCTGAGCCGGCCGAGTCGAAGGCGTTCGTCAAGACACTCGCGGGCGTCCTGAACCGGCCCGCGTTCGCGTCCGTCCCGCGCGCGCTCGTCCGCGCGTTCGGCGGCGAGGCCGCGCAGGAGGTCGCGCTTGCGAGCGTTCGTATGCTCCCCGCACGGCTGCTCGACTCCGGGTTCGCGTTCTCGTACCCGTCGCTCGAGCCGGCCCTCCGCCACCTCTACGGGCGCACGGCCCGGACGTCATGACCCGCCTCCTCCTCGTCGCCGCGCTCGCCGCGGCCCCACTCGCCGCCGCGCCGCCCGCCGCCGCGCAGACGCCCGGCCAGAACGACCCCGCGCTCGCCCCGACGGCCGCCGAGTTCGGCCGCGACCTCGACGTGCTCGCCCGTCTGACGGCGACGGCCGCGCTCGTCCGCGAGCGCACCGGCGCGTTCCCGGCGACGCCCTTCGCGCTGCTCGGCTCGGACGAGGCCGGCCCGACCGGCGCGCGCACCCTCCCGCTGAGCGCGCTCAGCGTCACCGCCGCCGGCGACAGCCTCGTGCTCCGCTACGTCCCGCTGCCGGTGAGCCCGTACGTCCGCGAGGACCTCGTCGTCACCGCGACCGTCACCCGAGATGCAGCCGGCCGGGCGCTCGTCCGCCACGAGATGCGCCGCTACGCCGCCCCCGCCGACGGCGGCCGCCTCCTGCTCTACGACCGCGCCGAGGGCTACCGCGTCGAGCGCGGCTACGGCGAGCTAACGGTCGACGTCGCCGCCGCGCGCCGGATGGCCGACGCCGGCACGTTCGCCCCGCGCGACGTGTTCGAGACAGGCCTGGGCGCCCCCGGATCAGGTCCTGGGCAGGCTCTCACGGTCCGCGTCCACCCGACGGGCGCGGCGCAGCCGGTGTACTTCGAGGGGGCCGCGCCGTGACCGACGAGACGTTGCCTCCGGAGGCGCTGCCCGGC
>JAYWIE010000512.1:0-2288 GCA_043789155.1 Rubricoccaceae bacterium
ACGGCCGCGCCGGCGCGGCCCGAGCCCGCGCGCCGCGCGCCGCCGCGCCAGTGGTCCACGACCGACACGACGGTCCCGGCGGACCTCGTCCACTTCGTCGAGCCCGGCGAGACGCTCTTCGGCATCGCCGCGGCGTACGGCTTCACGGTCGACGCGCTCATCGGCGAGAACGCGCTCTCGACGGCCCCGCTCGTGCCGGGCTCGCTGCTGTACCTGCCCGCGCCCGTGGACCCCTCGTGGGCCGCGTCGCGCCAGCTCCCGGACGCCTCCGAGGCCGGGCTCGCGCTCGTCTACCCGGACGTCCTCTCGGGCCGCCCGACCGCCTCGGGCGAGGCCTACGACCCGCTCGCGCTCACGGCGAGCCACCGCGACCTGCCGCTCGGAACGGTCCTGCTCGTGACCAACCCGGCCTCCGGGCGGAGCACGTTCGTCCGCGTCGCGGACCGCGGGCCGGTGAGCCGCGCGTACCTCGTCGAGCTCTCGGCGGCCGCCGCGACTGCGCTCGAGCTCGACCCCAACGCCGCCCGCCGCGTCGAGCTGCGCCAGATCCCCTAGACCCGCGCACAGGGCGTCCCAGAACGAGCGTGTCCACTTCTACAACGTCCCCTCCGGTCCGGGTATCCCGGTCCCTCGGGACCGGGTGAACCCGGACCGGAGGGACAGGGTGAGGGGCCAGACGGCCGAGCCGCACCACCGTCATCTGCTATCCATGGTGTCCCGCACTCCCCAATGACCCGTCTGCTCCTCGCGCTCGCGCTCGCCCTCGTGGCGCTGCCGGCCCGCGCCGTCCCGTTCGTCCAGCTCCGCCTCTCCGGCACGGCCAACGGCACGGCCGTCGCCGACGAGGCGGCCTACGTGCGGCTGCTGCCCGACGCCCAGACCGGCTTCGACCCCAACGACGCCTCGAAGCTGTACCCGTTCGCGTCCACGTACGCCCTGCTCGCGCCCGTCGGCGAGCGCAACGGGCAGCCGTACCGCCTCAGCGTGGACTCGCTGCCCGACGGCTCGCCGGGCGTGCTCACGGCCCCGGTCTCGGTCCCCGTGGACTTCTACACGACGCACGCGGGCACCTTCACGGTCCGCTGGAACGGGCCGGACCAGCTGCCGGCCGGCTGGACGGCCTACCTCCGCGACTACGTCACCGGAGCCGTCGTGAACCTGCGCCAGCAGACGTCCTACGCCTTCGCGTCGGCCGCCCTGCCGGACTGGGTCTCGCGCTTCCAGCTCGTCATCACGCCGCTGAACGTCGTCGCGCAGCTCGACGTCTCGGACGCGCCCGGCTACCGCCTCCTCTCGACGCCGGTCGACGGCGTGACGGTCGGCGCGCTCGCGGCCGTCAACCTCGTCCAGGGCGTGCCGGCCGGCGCGGGCGACGTGCAGCCGCAGTACCCGCTCGCCGCGCCCAACCTCTTCACGGCCTACGCCGGCCCGGCCGCGCCGCGCTACACGCCGGCCCCGGCCACGGGCACGGTCGTCGAGCCCGGCCGCGGCTTCTTCTGGCTCTTCTACGACGCCGACATCACGCCCGGCCCGGGCAGCGCCGGCGGCGGCACGAGCGTCAGCCGCGACCTGCGCGGCTTCTCGCTCTACGCCACCGGCGCAGCCCCGACGGCCGACGTCTCGCGGACGTTCGCGCGGACGACCGACGACTACGTGCTCGCGGGCAACCCGTTCGCGTCGTCGTTCGCCGTCTCCGGCATCACGGCTGCGGCGGGCGCGCTCACGACGGCCGTGCAGGCCTACGACCCCGGCGACGCCGCGACGGCCCCGACCTACCGCACGCTGTTCCAGAGCAACCCGATGACGGGCACGTCCGACGTCGCCGCGACGTGGCAGGGCTTCTTTGCGAGCGTCACGGGCCTCGCGCCGGGCACGGACCCGGCGCTGAGCTACGCCATCGCCGCCACCAACCCGACCGACGCCACGTTCTACGGACGCGGCGCGCCCGACGCGCTCGCGGTCCGGCTGACGCTCGACGGCACGACGGCCTCGGGCGCGCGCGTCGCGGACCACGCCGCGACGGTCCGCCTCCGCGGCGGCGCGGCCATCGGGGCCGACCGCGACGACGCGCCGAAGCTGACGCCGCCGGCCGGCCCGGCCGTGCTCGTCGCGCCCGTCGACGCCGGCGCGCGCCGCAGCGTCGCCGCGCTGCCGCTCGTGCCGGCCGTCGTGCCGGTCGCGTTCTCGGCGAGCGAGGCCGGCCGGTTCACGCTGCGCTGGGACGAGCGCCGGCTCGCGCCGGGCTGGACGGCCACGCTCCGCGACCTCGAGACAGGCACCGTCACCGA
>JAYWIE010000513.1:0-2284 GCA_043789155.1 Rubricoccaceae bacterium
ATGAGCGCGGGGACGGTCCGCGGCATCAGCCCGTGCGTGAACGCGCGCAGCTCGACGGCCGGGCCGGGAGGGGTGACGAAGTGGTCGCGGAGGTCGAGCATCGGGTCACCGAATAGGAAGCAGATCGTCGCTAAGTAATGGCTCAGTGTGGCACAGAGTGCCCTGCGTCCAATTCGTCATCCTGAGCAGAGTGAGCCGAGGGCGAACGCCGTCGAGGGATCTCTGCCGAGCATGGTGCTTCGACGACGCGCTGTCGCTCAGGAACCGCTCGGTAGAGATCCTTCGACAGGCTCAGGATGACGCTGATGAAAAGGATTGCCCAAGCCGGAGTTCGCACTCAGAGCCTGACTATGAATGGCGCTTCACACGCCGTCTTTCCCGCGCACGCGGGAATCCAGTGTGTCGAGCGCCATGCCACGACTCTGGATTCCCGGTCGGGGCCGGGAATGACGGCGTTTTAGCCTTCGTCATGCATCATAGTCAGCCTCTCAACCCTGAAACCCCTCAACCGCGCTCACTGCCGGAACATGCCGAAGCCGTAGTAGCACGGGCTCGTCGAGCAGCCATGCATGCGGACCTTCAGGCGGAAGGTGCCGTTGCGCGCCGGCGTCACCCGCACGACCGGCGCGTCGTCCGTCGCCGTGTCCGAGTCGATGAGGTTGTTGTTGTTGTCGTAGAGCCAGAAGTCGATATCGGAGCAGTCGTTGTCGCAGGCCCCGGAAAAGACGTAGTTGCGGTTGCTCACGAGCGAGACCGTGAACGTGCGCTCGCCGCCCTCGGCGAGGCTGGCCGTCGTGTAGGGGCGCTGGCGGGTGTAGCCCTCGCCGCTGAGCGTCGTGCGGGCGGCGTCGAGGTAGCGGGTCACCTGCTGGACGTACTCGTTCTGGGCGGACGCCGGGGCGGCGCTGAGGACGACGGCGGCGAGCAGGACGCCGAGGAGGGAAACGCGCATGGCGGTGTGGGCTGGTGAGGAAGGACGCCCGCACGATACTCACCGGCGCGGATTCGGCGCATCCCCGGTTCGGGTGAGTCTGGCCGCAAGCGCGTCGGCGCGGGCGTGGAGCGCGGCGAGGTCCGCGTCGTTGGCGACGACGGTGCCGCCGGCCGCGCGCGTCCGCCGCTCGGCCTCGGCGGGGTCGATCTGACGGGCCATCCGGGCGCGGACGTCGGTCTCGGTCGCGCCGTCGCGGGCCATCGCCCGGGCGACGCGGTCCGCCTCGGGAGCTACGACGAGCGCGACGTGGTCCACGAGCGCGTCGGCTCCGGCCTCGAACAGCAGGGCCGCCTCGTAGACGAACAGGCGGACGCCCTGCGCGCGGGCGCTCGCGATCTCGGCCTCCATTGCGCGCCGCACGGCCGGGTGGACGAGCGCGTTGAGGGCAGCGAGCGCGGCCGGGTCGCCGAAGACGCGGGCGGCGAGACCGGCGCGGTCGAGCGCGCCCGAGGCGTCGAACGTGTCGGGCCCGAACTGAGCCACGAGGTCGGCGCGGAGCGCCGGGTCGCCCGTCATCGCCCGTTTCGCGAGGTCGTCCGCGAAGACGGCCCGCACGCCTGCGTGCGTCGCGAGGCGCTCGGCGACAGACGTCTTGCCGCTGCCGATGCCGCCGGTGAGACCGAGGACGAGCATGGGAAAGGCGGTTTGGGGGTTGGGGTTGAGAATGTCAAACCTCAAACCGCACTCAGTCTCTGGGCGCGTCCGCGCCGAGCGTCGTCGCCTCCCAGGCGTCGAAGTCCTTCTGGAGCTGCTCGATCTTCCAGCGCGCGCCCTTGAGCGCGCCGGCCCCGAGCAGGAGGTGCAGCGGCGGCGTCTCTGCCTCGACCGCGGCGATGATGGCCTCGGCGGCGCGGCGCGGGTCGCCGGGCTGGTTGCCGCTGTAGCCGCGGATGTCGTCGCGGTTCTTGCCCGCCGTGGCGGCGTAGTCCGCGATCGGGGCCGCGATCTCGTTCGCGGAGCGGCCGGCCCAGTCGGTCCGGAAGCCCGACGGCTCGACGAGCGTCACGCGGATGCCGAGCGGCGCGACCTCGAGCGCGAGCGCCTCGGAGAGGCCCTCGACGGCGAATTTGGTCGCGTTGTAGTAGCCCACGGCCGGGAAGGCGCGCAGCCCGCCGACCGACGACAGGTTGACGACGTGGCCGCTGCGGCGCGCGCGCATGCCCGGCAGCACGGCGTCGGTCATGCGCGCGAGGCCCCAGAAGTTGATCTCGAACATGCGCCGTACCTCGGCCTCGTCGCTCTCCTCGACGGCCCCGAAGTAGCCGATGCCGGCGTTGTTGACGAGGATGT
>JAYWIE010000514.1:0-8036 GCA_043789155.1 Rubricoccaceae bacterium
GCCGAGTACGTTCGGAATGAGATCTTCTCCGCGTCTGTCATCGTTGCCGTAGACCCGGCGACGGGCGAGGAGCGCTGGCGCTTCGTCGACGGCGACCGCACGACCGACCGCGACATCGGCGGCCTCACGATCTGGGAGGATCTGATGCTCTACAGCAACTCTACCGGAAAGGAGGCCATTGCCGTCAACCGACGCACGCGGCAGGTCGCGTGGCGCGCACCGATGCTCCCGAACTCATTCTCGGGTCTGCGCGCACCCGTCGTAAAAGACGGCGTCGCATACTACACCGACACGCAGGGCGGGGTCTTTGCCGTCGACGCCCGGACGGGCTGGCAGCGCTGGAAGACGGACCAACCCTACGGGTACACGAGCCACGAGGTCTGCGGCGACATCGTCTACGGCGACGACATCCTCGGCGACATCCTCGACCGGGCGACGGGTCGCCCGCTCGGCCGCCCGCTCGGCACGGACGACAGCATGGGCCAGGCCGCCGTCGCGGACGACGTGCTGTACCTCAGCGCCGAAAGCGGCGTCTACGCCTTCGACTGCACGCGCTCATAGCCCGACCCGGACCGTCGCGACGATGGGCAGGTGGTCCGACCCGCGCCGGGCCGCGTCGCTCGTGTGCGCGCGGAGGTCGGCGAGCCGCGCGCCGCGCGCGTAGAGCCGGTCGAGCGCCAGCACCGGCCGGACGGACGGGTACGACGCCGGCCACGCCGCGTTGTGGTGCTGCCGCTCGAAGGCGGCGTCCAGCTCGCGCGACGCGGCCGTCCGCCGCCAGGCGTTCATGTCGCCGAGGAGGACCGCGGGCCCGTCGGCCATGCGCGGGTGCTCGAGGAGCGCCCGGACCTGCCGCGCGCGCGTCCGGTCCACGAGTGCGAGGTGCGTCGCGGCGACGGTCAGGCCATGGCCGGCGAGCGTCACCGCGAGCGCGGCGCGGCGCTCGAAGCGGCCGAACGAGAGGTCGATCGCGTGCGCGCCCGCGAGCGGCACGCGCGACAGGATCGCGTTGCCGAGTGCGCCGCGCTTGTGCTCGCGCGTCACGCCGAAGGCGAGGTGCGCCCCGAGCCGCCGCGCGGCCTCGTGCAGCGGGTTGTCGCGGCCGTCCGGCCGCAGCACCTCCTGCAGCGCGATCACGTCGGCGTCGAGCTCGGCGAGCACGTCGAGCGCCCGCTCGGGGTCGAAGGCGCGCCCGCCGCGGACGCCCGCCCACCGGTGCACGTTGTACGACGCGATGCGCAGCGGCGCGCCCGGCTCGGGCGAGGCCCCGGGCGGGGCGGCGATGACCTCGGCGACGTACGGCGCGATGGGCCGGAACAGGGACAACGGACGCAGGGCAAGTTGGCGGTGAAGACGGCACGGACCCACAACCCGATCCCGCCGGGGCCGTTATCCTCCCGATCCAACCCCCGACACACCCCGATGGACCGTCTCCAGTGCAAGGCCTGTGGCTCGCTCTCGATGCTCCCGATGGAGCTCGAGGAAGCTGAAGCCGAGGCCGAAGGCATCCACCTGCTCGACGAGCACGAGGCCCGCTTTTTCACCTGCCACGTCTGCGGCGACAACTGGCTCTCGGTCCGCCGTGTCGAGAACGGCGACTGCCGCATCACGTTCGTCCACCAGATGGGCCTCCAGCCGCTCCTCAAGCGGACGGCCCACATGACGACGCCCGTCATCCTCACTGAGGCGACCGTCGAGCAGTGGGAGTACTTCATGGGCGACGACGCCGTGGACGAGGACGACTGGCGCGACCGCCTCGACCAGCGCCGCCAGACGCTGCGCTCGATCGCGTCCAACTGATGCGGCTGCCTGTCTGCCGAGGGCGTGGACGGAAACGCCAGGTCACCGTTATCCCGGCGTAGGCGCTGGTAGGGGAAGGTATTTCAGTGAGTGCCCAGGTCGTGCATCCTCCCTTTTGGCGTCGTTCCCGCGCACGCGGGAACGATGGGATCTGGAGGTTGGCGGCGATATATACCCCTATTAGAGGCTGAGTATGAATGCAAGACGAAGCCTCTAAACGCGGTCATTCCCGGCCCCGACCGGGACCGCGCAGCGACGGCGCAGCCCATCCAGAGTCGGAGCAAGGCGCTCGACACTCTGGATTCCCGCGTGCGCGGGAATGACGGCAGGTGGAGGAGGATTCATAGTCAGCCTCTCTGCGCGGAGGCGGGGATCCATCGGAGGCTCAGGAAAGGCTGGATGGGCTATGCCGTCCTTCAGATCCCGGCTGCGCGAGAACGACAGGGCAGAGAAATCGAGGCGGACACGAGTCTTCGATCACGGCCTGGCGTGCCGGTCTGCCAGTGGGCCGGCAGCACGACGCGCCGGCCCGTCTATACGTACAGGTCCAGGAAGCGGCGCAGCAGGGCGTCGGCGTGGGGCGTCTCTCGCAGGCCGGCCAGCATGGCCGCGAACGCCGCGTCGTCGCCGGACTCGGGGTAGTGCGCGCGGTACGCGACGAGCCGCGAGCGCTCGGCGTGGACGTCCAGCTCGGGGTGGAACTGCGCGCCGTAGACCGGCGCGTCGCCCAGCCGGAACGCCTGGAACGGGGCCGTCGCGTTGCGCGCCAGCTCGACGCCGCCCGGCGGCAGGGCCGAGACGCGGTCGTGGTGGCCCATCTGCGCGTCGAAGGCGTCCGGGACGCCGGCGAAGAGCGGGTCTACGCGGCCGGCGTCCGTCACGTGGACCGTGTGCGTGCCCATCTCGGCGCGGCCGGGGTCGTGGACGACTGTCCCGCCGAAGGCGCGGGCCAGGAACTGGTGCCCCCAGCAGGCCCCGAACGTCGGCAGCGCGCGGTCGGCGGCCGTGTGGCACAGGCCGACGAGCGCGTCCGTCCACGCGAAGGTGTCCGTCGCCGAGTAGGCCCCGGCCCCGCCGATGAAGAGGGCGTCCGCGCCGTCCAGGACGTCCGGCGAGAGCGGCTCGTGGAGCGCGTTCGTCGCAACGATCTGCTCGGGGCTCAGGCCGCAGCGTGTGGCGAACGAGGCCCGCTCCTCGGCGAGCACGTCGGCCCGCTCGCGGATCTGGACGAGGCGGACGCGGAGGGCGGAGCGGTCGGGCACGGGGCAGGGGAGGGCGGAGGCCCAACCTACGGAGCAGGCTCCGGCAGAGACGGCGCGAATCGCGCAGCCGCGGAGGCACACGGCGCGCGCCGGCGCGTTGGCTCCCCTACACCCACACGCATCCCGATGACTGAAACGATCACGCTCGGCGGCGGCTGCTTCTGGTGCACCGAGGCCGTGCTGACGCCGCTGCGCGGCGTCGCCTCCGTCACGTCCGGCTACGCCAACGGCCACGTCAAGAACCCGACCTACCGCGAGGTCTGCTCGGGCCGCACGGGCCACGCCGAGGTCGTCCGCGTCGCCTTCGACCCCGACGCGATCACGCTCGACGACCTGCTGGGCATCTTCTTCGCGACCCACGACCCGACGACGCTGGACCGCCAGGGCGCGGACCGCGGCACGCAGTACCGCTCGGCCGTCTTCTACGAGTCGCCCGAGCAGAAGGCTGCGACCGAGCGCGTCGTGCAGCATCTCACGGCCGAGGCCGTCTTCTCGGACCCGATCGTGACCGAGATCGCGCCGCTCGACGTCTTCTACCCGGCCGAGGACTACCACCAGGAGTACTTCGCGCGCAACGCCGGGCAGCCGTACTGCGCCGCGGTCATCGCGCCGAAGGTGGCCAAGCTGCGCCGCCACTACCTCGACCGCCTCGCGGCGTGACGGGCCCGGCGCGCTACCGGACCACGATCCGCTGCCGCCCGGACACGACGCCGTCCACGCGGAGCACGGCGACGTAGAGGCCGCGCGCGAGCGCGCCGACGTCCACGTCGATGGTGCTCGTGCCCATCTGCGCCGGTGCGACGCCCGCGACGCGGCGGCCGCGCACGTCGAACACGTCCAGCCGGACGTCGGCGGGTGCGGCGAGCGTCACCGGCAGCCTGACGCGGCCCGTGGCCGGGTTCGGGGCGGGCGGGCCGAGGCGAGCCCCTGCACCGCCGGGCCCGTTCTCGGCCGCCGTCGTGCCGTCGAGGGCGGTCGCGAGGCGGCGCTTGAGCTCGAGGTAGGTCCACATCACGTCCGGCAGGTCGTCCTGGACGAGCAGGATGCCGGCGCGGCCGTGCGCGAGGTCCACCCACGGGCTCGTGCCGAAGGCCCCCTGGCTGCTCGCGTGCTCGAGCGCGCCCGACCCGCTGAGGCGCTCGCGCCACACGCCGACGCCGTAGCGCGGCTGTGCCGGCGGCAGGTCCGGGTCGCCGCCGACGTACTGCGTGAACGGCGAGAAGAGGACCGGCGCGCCGGCCGTCTGGTCCGCGAGCATCGCGTCGATGGCGGCGGCCGAGAGCACGCGGCGGCCGCGGTAGACGCCGCGCCCGAGCACCATCTGCAGGAAGGCCGTGTAGTCCTGGGCCGTCGAGACGAGGCCGCCGCTGACCCACGGGTTCGTGGGGCTGTAGCCCGTGCCCGTCATCCCGAGCGGGCCGGCGATGCGGGCCGCGAAGAGGGCGTTCCACGACTGGCCGGACGCGATCTCGGCCACGCGCCCGGCGACCTGCATCGAGCCGCCGCCGTAGAAGAAGCCGGTCCCGGGCGCGAAGCGCAGCGGCCGCGCCAGGATCTCGGCGGCGCACGCGGCGAGCGTGCCCGCGCCCGACGTGTGGCACGAGCCCGTCTCGGGCGCGACGATGCCCGACGTGTGCGAGAAGAGCTGGCGGACGGTGATGGCGCGCTTCGCGCCCGTCAGGTCCGGGAAGAACTGCGAGAGCGGGCTCTCGAGCGAGAGCAGCCCGCTGTCGACGAGGCTCAGAACGACGGCCCCCGAGATCCACTTGGACGCCGACGCGATGGGGACGGCCTCGGCCGCGGCGAACCGGCCGTAGACGCGCTCGGTGAGCACGGCGTCCGCGGTGACGACGCGCAGCACGGCCCCGCCGCCGACGAGCGCGAGCGAGTCCTGGAGGAGCGCGTCGACGCGCGAGAAGTCGGGCTGCGCCGCGGCGGGCGTGGCCCCAGGGAGCGCGGCGAGCAGGGCAAGGCAGGCGAGGAGGCAGCGCATCGGAGCCGGGGCAGGGGAGCGGGCAACATCGCACGCGCGCCGGCGCGGCGTGTGTCGGGTGCGTGTCGGAGCCCCGGCCGATGTATGCTCACCGCGTCTCCGCTGTGCGCCCGGCGGGGCGGGGGCTAGATTCGGGCCCTGTTCCCGCCCCGCGCCCGCCTCATGGCTTCGACCCAGGATTTCCGCAACGGCCTCGTCCTCAATTGGAAGGACGACCTCTGGCAGATCATCGAGTTCATGCACGTCAAGCCCGGCAAGGGCGGCGCGTTCGTCCGCTCCAAGCTCCGCAACATCCGCAACGGCAAGACGGTGGACCAGACGTTCCGCGCCGGCGAGCGGATCGAGACGGCGCGCGTCGAGCGGCGTGAGATGCAGTACCTCTACACGGACGAGGTCGGGCTGCACTTCATGAACACCGAGACGTACGAGCAGGTCTCGCTGCGCCCGAACGTCGTCGACCTCAAGGGCCTCATCAAGGAGGGCGCGACCATCGACGTGCTCGTCGACGCGTCGACCGACGAGGCGCTCACGGCCGAGCTCCCGCGCCAGGTCGAGCTGCGCGTGACGCAGACCGACCCCGGCCTCAAGGGCGACACGGCGACGGGCGCGACCAAGCCGGCGACGCTCGAGTCCGGCGCGACGGTCTACGTGCCGCTGTTCATCAACGAGGGCGACACGCTGCGCGTGGACACCGAGACGGGCAGCTACCAGACGCGCGTCAGCGCTGCCTGACCGGGGCACGGACGTGTGCCCCGCGTCGTACCTTCGCGCCTCCCTCGACCGGATCCCATGGACCTCGACAAGATCCAGCGCCTCCTCGAACTCGTCTCGGCGAGCGGCCTCGCCGAGGTCAAGATCGAGGAGGGCGACTTCAAGCTCACCGTCCGCGCCACGCTGCCCGAGAAGGCCGCTCCGGCTGCCCCGATGCTCATCGCGGCCGCGCCGGCCGCCGCTCCGGCCGCGGCCGCAATGCCGGCCGTGAGCGCCGGGGCCGTGCCGGTGTCGTCGAACCCCGCGGCCGAGCCGGGCTCGGGCGACGGCGAGGAGCTCGTGCTCGCGCCGATCGTCGGGACGTACTACGCCTCGGCCTCGCCGGAGGCGGACCCGTTCGTGAAGGTCGGGGACCGCGTCGAGGTCGGGCAGCCGCTGTGCATCATCGAGGCGATGAAGCTCATGAACGAGATCCAGTCCGAGGTCGCCGGCACGGTCGTCCAGATCCTCGCCGCCAACGCGGCCCCGGTCGAGTACGACCAGCCGCTGTTCGTGATCAAGGCGTAGGCGCGGGCGCGCGCCAGTGGCCAGTAGGAATGGGCCAGTGGCAAACGCCCTCTCGAACGCCTCGTCTCCCGGTTTTTCTGCCACTGGCCACTGGCCACTGCCCACTGGCCCCTTGATCCAGAAGGTCCTCATCGCCAACCGCGGCGAGATCGCCCTCCGCGTCATCCGGACGTGCCGCGAGATGGGCGTCAAGACGGTCGCCGTGTACTCGACCGCCGACCGCGACTCGCTCGCCGTCCGCTTCGCGGACGAGGCCGTGTGCATCGGGCCGCCGCCGTCGGCCCGGAGCTACCTCCACATCCCGTCGATCATCGCCGCGGCCGAGGTCACGGGCGCGGACGCCGTCCACCCCGGCTACGGCTTCCTCTCGGAGAACGCCGGCTTCGCGCAGGTCTGCGACGACCACGACCTGATCTTTATCGGGCCGCGCCCCGAGACGATCGCCAAGATGGGCGACAAGTCGGTCGCCAAGGAGACGATGGTCGCGGCGGGCGTGCCCGTCGTGCCCGGCTCCGACGGGGCCGTCGCCGACGTCCGCGAAGGCCTCGCCGCGGCGCGCGTGGCCGGCTTCCCGGTCATGATCAAGGCCTCGGCCGGCGGCGGCGGGCGCGGCATGCGCATGTGCCCCGAGGAGGCTGAGTTCGCGCACCTCTTCGAGCAGGCCGGCACGGAGGCCCTCAACGCCTTCGGCGACGGCCGCCTCTACGTCGAGAAGTTCGTCGAGGGCCCGCGCCACATCGAGGTCCAGCTGCTCGGCGACGGCCAGGGCACCGTCGTCCACTTCGGCGAGCGCGAGTGCTCCATCCAGCGCCGCCACCAGAAACTCCTGGAGGAGGCCCCGAGCCCGGTCGTCGACGCGGACCTGCGGCGGCGCATGGGCGAGGCCGCCATCGCCGGCGCGATGGCCGTGGACTACCGCGGCGCGGGCACGGTCGAGTTCCTGCTCGACGCCCACGGCGACTTCTACTTCATGGAGATGAACACGCGGATCCAGGTCGAGCACCCCGTCACCGAGGAGGTCACGGGCGAGGACCTCATCGAGTGGCAGCTGCGCGTCGCCTCCGGCGAGAAGGTGACCGGCGGCAACCGCACGCCGAGTGGCCACTCGATCGAGTGCCGCATCAACGCCGAGGACTCCGAGAACAACTTCCAGCCGTCGCCGGGTCGGATCACGCGCTGGCAGCCGCCGGGCGGGCCGGGGGTGCGACTCGACACGCAGGCGTGTACCGGGTACATGGTCCCGCCCAACTACGACTCGCTGGTGGCCAAATTACTCGTCTGGCAGCCGACGCGGGCGGAAGCCATCGTGGCGATGCGCCGGGCTCTCAACGAGTTCATCGTTGAGGGGATCAAAACCACGATCCCGATCCACCGCAAGATTTTCAACACCTCGGCGTTCATCGAAGGACACGTCGATACGACGCTGATCGAACGCACGTTTCTGACTCCCTCCGGCTGACGCGGGAGGGTTGATTGGGGGGTGAGGCGGGGGAGTGTTCGATTTCCGTGAAGGGGGAATTGACGCTCGCCCGCGCGAACCATAAGATGGTTGATGCCGTCAGTTGAATGAAGGACGCTTAGCTCAGTTGGTTAGAGTACTACATTGACATTGTAGGGGTCACTGGTTCGAATCCAGTAGCGTCCATTCCTCCCCCATTTCGCCGAGACAAACGGGGTCGTCCCAACTCCCCATCACTTCCCGT
>JAYWIE010000515.1:0-2272 GCA_043789155.1 Rubricoccaceae bacterium
GCCGGACTGACGAACCTCAGAACGCAGGTCCAGGAGTGGCGTTACAGCGTGACGCATTCGGACTGAGCCGGTGCCTCCCACCTTGTCATCCTGAGCGTCAGCGAAGGATCTCGACGCGGCGCTGAGAACCTTCGCTGACGCTCAGGGGAGGCGTCACCGTGCGGCAGGCTCGGCTCGCGCGCCGTGTCGACGTCGGGGAGACCGGCTCGCCGGGGTAGACTGAGCCGAGACGCCAGCCGCCCATCCCGTGACCGACCCGCCTGAGACCCTCACCGCCCGCAAGCCCTGCGTCGGGCTCGGCGGCAGGCCCGCCGTCGCCTGCGGCGCGATCCCCGGCGCAGGCCGCCCGGCATGACACCCTCGGCACCTGCCGACGCGATGCCCGCCGACCCGGCCTCGGCCGCACTCCTCGACGAGGTCCACCGCGCCTCGTTCGCGTACTTCCTCGACGAGACGAACCCGGCCAACGGCCTCGTCGTGGACAGCACCGGCCCCGAGAGCCCCGCGTCGATCGCGGCCGTCGGCTTCGGCCTGACGGCGCTGGCGGTCGCGGCCGAGCGCGGGTGGGCGAGCCGCGCCTCAGCGCTCCGGCTCGCGCTCGTCGCGGCGCGCTTCTTCCGCGACGCGCCGCAAGACGGGGCCCGCGACGGCGTCGGCTTCCGGGGCTTCTTCTACCACTTTCTCGACATGGAGACGGGCCGCCGCGCGTGGGCGAGCGAGCTCTCGACCGTCGACACGACGTTCCTCGTCGCCGGCCTGCTGTGCGCGGCCGAGTACTTCGACGCCGACACGGCGGACGAGCGCGAGCTCCGCGCCGCGGCGCGGGCGGTCTACGAGCGCGTCGAGTGGGACTGGGCGCTCGACGGGGGCGAGACGGTCACGATGGGGTGGACGCCCGAGCGCGGCTTCCTGCGCTACCGGTGGGAGGGTTACAACGAGGCGCTCCTGCTCTACGCCCTCGCCGCCGGCTCGCCGACGCACCCGGTCCCGCCGGAGGCCCACGAGGCGTTCACGCGGACCTACCGCTGGAAGACGATCTACGGCCACGCCCACGTCTACGCCGGCCCGCTGTTCATCCACCAGTTCTCCCACCTCTGGGTCGACTTCCGCGGCGTCCCGGACGCCTACATGCGCCGCGCGGGCATCGACTACTTCGAGAACAGCCGCCGCGCGACGCTCGTGCAGCGCGAGTATGCGCGCCGCAACCCCCGCGGCTTCGCCGGCTACGGCCCCGACGCGTGGGGCCTCACCGCGAGCGACGGCCCGGGGCCGGCCGTGCTGACGGCTACGGGCCGCACGCGCCGCTTCTACGGCTACCGCGCGCGCGGCGCGCCGTTCGGCCCCGACGACGGCACGCTCGCGCCGTGGGCGGCCATCGCGAGCCTGCCGTTCGCGCCCGCCGCAGTGCTGCCGTGTCTCGCGAGCCTCGCCCGGCTCCACGCGGCCGTCGGCGGCACGTACGGGTTCGAGAACGCGTTCAACCCGACCTTCCCCGGCGGGGCGGGGGCGCTCGGGTGGGTGTCGCCGCACGACTACGCGCTCAACCAGGGCCCGATCGTGCTCGCGGTCGAGAACTACCGCTCGGGGCTCGTGTGGCACCTCATGCGCGGCTGCGCGCCCCTCGCGGACGGGCTGCGCCGAAACGGCTTCGCCGGCGGCTGGCTGGACGCCCGCGCCGCGCCGAGGCGCGCCTGACCGCTCCGGGTCGGCTACCTTGCCGCGTCCCCCCCCCGCTCTGCCCGCTCCCTCGTGTCCGGCTCGACCGTCGAGAGCCTGTTCAACCCGGTCCACCTCGCCGAGCACGCGCGCCGGCTGGCGCGGACGCAGACCGCCGACACCGGCGGCGCGCGTGGCAAGCCGCTGCGGCCGCTCGTGCGCGAGGCGCTCGGCGTGCTCACGCAGGCCTACCGCGCCTTCGCCGACGTCGGCCGCGCCGGCGGGGCGCTCACGCCGGCGGCTGAGTGGCTCGTCGACAACTACGCCGTCGTGCGGGACCAGATGCGCGAGGCCGAGGCCGCGCTCCCCCGGGCGTACTACCGGCTGCTGCCCAAGCTCGTCTCGGGCCCGTACGAGGGGCTGCCGCGCCTCTACGAGGTCGCCGAGACGCTGGCCGAGCTGACCGACAACGCCGTCGACCCGGCGTCGCTCGAGGCGTTCGTGCGGGCGTACCAGGACGTCGAGCTGCTCACGCTGGCCGAGCTGTGGGCGCTGCCGCTGCTGCTCCGCATCGTGCTCGCGCAGCGCATCGCCGTGCTCGCCGGGCCCATGCTGG
>JAYWIE010000516.1:0-2261 GCA_043789155.1 Rubricoccaceae bacterium
ATTTCTTGTATAAATTTATCTAATGTATAAAAAAATAAAATACAGATCCTGAAACGAGTTCAGGATGACACGTGGCGGGGGTCGTGGTCAGCAGAAGAGGGGAGAGGCCGTCGTGCCGTCGTCGTGGGGCCGAACAGGCTCCGGCCTTCCGCGTATCTTCGCACGCCCCCGGAAGGGCTTTTGGCACACCTCGACCCCCATACCTGATGGCGACCCCGACGATCCACACCGCGCCCGCGTCCTCTATCGGCAAGGTCATCCTCGGCCGGACGCTGCCGAGCCTGCTCGACGAGGCGGCCGACGCCTACCCAAACCCGAAGGCCTTCAACCAGCCGAAGCCGGGCGGCGGCTGGACGACGATGTCCAACGGCGACTTCCGCACCGCTGCCGACGAGATCGCCGTCGGGCTGCTCGCGTCCGGCATGGAGCGCGGCGGGCACGCGGCCATGTTCATGGACTCGGACCTCCACTTCGCGCTCGTCGACTTCGGGACGCTCATCGCGGGCATCCTCAACGCGCCGCTCTACACGACCTACACCGACGACAACCTCGTCTTCGTGACCGAGCACTCCGAGGCGACCGCGATGGTCGTGTCGAACCCCGAGATGCTCGCCCGCTTCGCGGCGTGGGCGGGCCGCGTGCCGGCCGTGCGCCTCGTCGTCGTCGCGACCGGTGACCCGGCCGGGATCCCGCTGCCGGACGGCATGCGCGTGATGACGCTCGACGCGCTGCGCGCGGCCGGCCGCGCGGCCATCGCCGCCGCGCCGAACCGGCCCGACGAGCTCCGCGACATGATCGACCCGCACGACGTCGCGACGCTCATCTACACCTCGGGCACGACGGGCCAGCCCAAGGGCGTCATGCTGACCCACGAGAACATCTCGTCCAACGTCTTCGCCGCCTACACCGGCATCCGCGGCATGGGCCACCAGGACGAGGTCGCGCTGACGTTCCTGCCGCTGACGCACATCTACGCGCGCATGCTGTCCTTCGCCGACGTCGCGTGGGGCCACCAGACGTTCTACTCGAACCCGGACCAGCTCGTGGGCCACCTCGCCGAGGTCCGCCCGACGATCTTCGCGACCGTCCCGCGCGTGCTCGAGAAGGTCTACGACAAGGTCACGCTCGGCGTGCAGCAGTCCGAGGGCGCGAAGAAGGCCATCGGCTCGTGGGCGATGGGCCTCGCGAGCGGCTTCGACATGGGCCACCCGCCCGGCGGGCTCGGCGGGATCAAGCAGGCCGTCGCCGACAAGCTCGTCTTCTCGAAGATCCGCGAGCGCCTCGGCCTCACGCGCGTCCGCGTGGTCTCGGTCGGCGGGGCGGCGCTGCGGCCGGACCTCTCGAACTCGTTCGCCGCGTGGGGCATCGCGACGCTCCAGGGCTACGGCCTCACCGAGACGAGCCCGGTCATCACCAACAGCACGCCCGACGCCAACCTCGCCGGCACGACCGGGCAGCCCATCGCCGGCGTCGAGGTCATGATCGCCGCCGACGGCGAGATCCTCACGCGCGGGCCGCACGTCATGAAGGGCTACTACAAGGAGCCTGAGAAGACGGCCGAGGCCATCGACGCCGACGGCTGGTTCTACACCGGCGACATCGGCGAGGTCACGCCCGGCGGCTTCCTCAAGATCACCGACCGCAAGAAGTCGCTCTTCAAGCTCTCGACGGGCAAGTACGTCATCCCGCAGCCGATCGAGAACGCGCTCACCGAGCACGCGCTCGTCGAGCAGGCGATCGTCGTCGGCAACAGCGAGAAGTACGCGACGGCACTGCTGTTCCCCAACGCGGACGCGCTCGCGCAGTGGGGGACGGCGCACGGCGTCTCGGGCGACCTCGCCGCGATGGTCAAGAATCCGACCGTCCTCGCCGAGTTCGAGCGCATCGCGACGGCCGCCAACGCCGGCATGGACCACTGGATGGAGGTCAAGCGCTTCCGCCTCTGTCCGGAGCCGATGACGGTCGAGAACGGCCTGCTGACGCCCAAGATGTCGGTGAAGCGCTCGGACGTGACGAAGCGCTACGCGTCCGATATCCAGGCCATGTACACGGCGACGGTCAAGGACAACGGCCACAACGCCGTCGCCATCGCCTGACCGGGCCGGCCCCCGCGCGGGCACCGTGTGTCGTGCCCCGACGGGTGCGTCTGGCATTCGCCGGAGACGGGTCGGTGGGCGTAGGGCCACAGCATGCTGTGGCCCTACCGAGCACGGCGTTCGGGTTATGGTGTCCGGGCGCGACGACCAGGCACGACGTTTCGA
>JAYWIE010000517.1:0-2256 GCA_043789155.1 Rubricoccaceae bacterium
CGCACGAGGCCGGCCACCTGTTCCTGCTCGCCCGCGCGCGCCGGTCCGGCGCGCCGAGCACGCCCGGCGCGCCAGCGACGCTGGTGCAGGCCGAGTACGGCTCGCCGGACCTGCCGGACTGGATCGACGAGGCCTTCGCGACGCTCTGCGAGATGCCCGCGCTCGTCCGCAGCCGCGACGCGCTCATGGCCGCGCGCCTCGGCGCTCCGATCACGCTGGACCGCTTCCTGACGATGACGCACCCGGTCGTGGCGAGCGGCCTCCTGAGCGGCCTCGCCGCCGACTCGTCGCGCGGGACGGGAATGCGTGTGATGCGCGTGCAGGTCGCGGGCGGAACGGCGCTGGACGAGGCCGAGCTGTTCTACGCGCAGGCGTCGTCGTTCAGCCGCTTTCTCGCCGCGGCCCACGGCGACCGGCTGTTCGGCCGCGTCGTGGACCGCGTGCTGGCCGGCGCGAGCGCCGCCGACGCCCTCCGCGCGGAAGGCGTCAGCGGCGAGGCGGTCACGGCCGAGTGGCAGGCGTGGGTCCGCCGGACGACCGCGTGAGGCCGCTTACGGCGCGCGCCGCGTCCGACGTGCGCGCCTCAGAAGCTGTTTGACGAAGCGAAAGCGTCACTACACCGTCATCCTGAGCTTGTCGAAGGATCTCTACCAAGCACCCAGACTGGAACGACGCGCAGCCTGGGCGTCATGCTCGTCAGAGATGGGCTGCGCCGTCGCTTCGCGGTCTTCGACAGCGCTCGCCTGAGGCTCGCTCAGGTCAGGTCCGGGTGTCCTGGCGGGTTCACCCGGCGCTCAGGATGACAGGGGCAGGACCTGTTCGCCAACCCGCTTCTCAGGCCGGACGCACACGGAGCGAGTCGCGGATCTCGGTCAGCAGCTGCTGGTCCGCCGTCAGCTCCGGCACGGCCGGCGCGTCGGCGACGTCCGCCGTGACCTTCTTCTGGAGGCCGTTGACCCACTTCACGATCATGAAGACGGCGAAGGCGACGATCAGGAACGAGATGACTGTGTTGAGGAACGCGCCCCACGCCATCACGACGGCCCCGGCCGCGTTGGCCGCCTCGAGCGACTCGTAGGGCCCGGCCGGCGTACCGGGCTTGAGCACCGAGAAGATGTTCGAGAAGTCGGCCCCGCCCATCAGCAGCCCGATCGGCGGCATGATGATCTGCTCGACGAGGCTCGTGACGATGGTGCCGAAGGCGGCTCCGAGAATGATGCCGACCGCAAGGTCGATGGCGTTGCCCTTGACAGCGAACTCCTTGAATTCCTTCCACATGGGATCTGGGTGGTGGGTGAACCGGCAAGATCGAACCCACGCAGGTCCCGTGCCCCGCTATCTCACGACGACGAAGCGGAGCGCGTCGGCGTCCGGGACGGCGGCGAAGTAGACGCCGGCCGGCAGGTCCGGCACGCGCACGCTCGCCGTGCCCGGCGCGACGGTCCACGTCGCGACGCGGCGGCCGCGCACGTCTACGACGTCGACGGCCTCGGGGCGGTCGCTCGCGGAGACGACGGTGAGCGTGGTCCCCGGGCGGGCGACGCTCGGGAAGAGCCGCCACGCGCCGGCCGCGCCCGGCACGGGGGCCTGCGCCGAGGCCGAGGCGAAGGCCGCGACGGCGTCGATGACGCCCCAGCCGAGCTCGTTGTTGGGCGCGGCCGCCTGGCTGGCCGTCCGCCGGAGGGCGTCGCGGACCTGGATCGGCGTCAGGCTCGGGCGCGCGCTGAGCATCTGCGCCACGACGCCGGCGACCATCGGCGCGGCGTAGGACGTGCCGTTGCCGAACTCCTCGCCGCCGCCGGGCGCGGCGACGTAGACGCTCACGCCGAGCGCGGCCACGTCGGGCTTGGTGCGGCCGTCGGCGGTCGGGCCGAAGGACGAGAACGAGGCGCGCGTGCGGGTGCTCGTCGCGGCCCCGACGGTAATCACCGAGTCAGCGTCGGCCGGGGCGGCGATGTAGCGCCAGGCGCTGTTGCCCTCGTTGCCGGCCGCGACGACGACGGCGACGCCGAGCGAGACCGCGATGTCCGAGGCGCGCGTGACGAGCGTCGTGTTGCCGTTCATGTCGGCGTACGTGAAGTCGGGCCCGGAGTCGAAGGTCGTGTAGCCGAGCGAGACGCTCACGACGTCCGCGCCCTGCTGCTCCATCCACTCGAGCCCGGCGACGAAGGCGTCCTCCTCGGCGTGCGTCTCGGTCGGGGCGAACTCGGTCGTGGCCGCGATCGCGCTGGCGTCGTAGGCCGGCCCGACGAGCTG
>JAYWIE010000518.1:0-7970 GCA_043789155.1 Rubricoccaceae bacterium
GCACGGCGCGCTACCTCTGCACGCTCGGCCTGCCCGACGGGCACACGTTCACGCCCTACGACGTTGTGGACAACGCCGCCTTCGGCCGGCCATCTGCCACCACAGTGGGCCTGCCCGGGCTCGCGGATCCGCAGCCCTTCTTTCTGGCCTCGAACCGGTTCGTGGCCCGCAAGAACGTCCGCGGCCTGCTGCTCGCCTATGCGCGCTACCGGGCGCAGGAGCCCCGGCCGTGGCGGCTCGTCCTGCTCGGAGACGGGCCGGAGCGTATGGCCCTCGAGGCGCTCGTCCGCGAGACGAACCTGCCCGGCGTCACCTTCGCCGGGTTCCAGCAGGCCGAGACACTACCGGCGTACTACGCCGCCGCGGGGGCCTTCGTCCACGCGGCGCTCGTGGACCAGTGGGGGCTGGTGATCAACGAGGCCCTCGCCGCCGGCTGCCCTGTGGTTGCGTCGGACCGCGCTGGGGCGACGCCAGAGCTCGTCCTCGAGGGCGAGACGGGCTTCCAGTTTGACCCGGCAGACCCGGACGCGCTCTCGCGTGCGCTCGTGCGCATAGCGACAATGCCACTGGCCGCGCGCGCCGCGATGGGCGCACGCGGCCGCGCGCACATCGCGGCGTGGTCGCCCGAGCGGTTTGCCAAGGGCCTCTGGGACGCCGTTGCGGCCGCCGTGGCGCTTCCGAGGCGCGGGCCCGCGCCCGTCGCGCGTGCGCTACTCTTGGCCCAGCGCCTGGCCGCCCGCCGTGCCGACACCTTCCACGCCATCCGCGAGTGACTGCGCCGTCGCTTATCGTCGCCGGCCGCTTCCCGCCTCCGCTCGACGGACAGGCGCTTGCGACCGAGCGCCTTGCGAGCCTGCTTGCCGGCCCGGCCGAGAGCGGCCAAGGCCACCGTGTCGTTCGCGTTGACGTCGGCGCGCCCGAGGGCGAGCACGTCGTGACGACGGTGCAGGCAGGCCGCGTCGGGCACTTTGTCGGGCAGCGCCGCCGTCTCCGCGCCGCGCTCGCGGCCGAGCCCGGCGCGGCCGTGCTATGGCCGTCCGTGTCGCCGTCGCTGCTCGGCCACGCCCGGGACCGGCTCGTCGTCGTGCCCGCGTTCGGGCGGTCGCGGCCGGTCATCGGCGTCGTCCACCGCGGCGACTTCGCGCGGCTGTTCGAGCGCCGTGTGACGCGCGCGAGCGGCGCGGCGCTCGTCCGCCGGCTTACGGCCATCGTGTTCCTCACCGACGGCCTCTCGGACGCCTGCGCGCGCTGGGTCCCGGACGCCAAGCGCCGCGTCGTTCCCAACACCATCGACGACGCAGCCATCCCCGCGCGAGCTGAGGTCGCCCGGGCGCAGGCCGAGCGTGCGGCCCGCCTCGCCGCCCCACGCCCGGCGGTGCGGCTGCTCTACCTCTCGGGCCTCGTCCCGAGCAAGGGCTACCCGGACGTGCTCGAGGCGCTCGCCGTGCTCCGCGGGCGCGGCGTGGACGCCTCGGCCACGTTCGCCGGGCGGTGGGCCTCGGCCGAGGCCGAGAGGTCCTTCCGCGCCCGCGTCGCCGCGCTCGGCATGGTCGGGCACGTCGAGATCGCCGGGGCCGTGGACCGCCCGGCCGTCCGCCGCCTCACCCTCACCCACGACGTGTTCGCGCTCCCGACGCGCTACCCGTTCGAGGCGCAGCCGCTGACGGTGATCGAGGCGCTCGCGGCCGGAACGCCGGTTGTGGTGACGCGCCACGCGGGCCTGCCCGAGATGGTCGCGGGCGGCCGCGAGGCCGAGTTCGTGCCGCACGACGCCCCGGCCGCGCTCGCAGATGCCGCCGAGGCCCTCGTCGCACGGTGGCCCGAGGCATCGCGGCAGGCGCGCGCGCGCTTCGAGGCGGCCTTCGCGCCCGACGCCGTGCGGGCGCGTTGGCTCGAAATCCTCGCATGGCTCTCCGCATCATGACGGACCGGGTGGCTGCCGGGGCCGAGCGCGCCGCCCGGCCCTGATCTAACCCCCGAGGCGGCCGCGCAGCAGCCGGAGCGGCTGCGCCACGCGCGACGCCGGGCCGCGCAGGGTGTAGTGCGCCCGGATGCGCAGCCGCGCCCGCGCCTGGTCCGCGAACGCCGGACCGCGGTACATCGCCGGGATGTGCGCCTTGGCGTGCCCCTGGAAGTGGAGCGTCAGAAAGCGGACGGCCTCGCCGGTGCCCGCGCGCCGCACGGTCGGGTTGCCGGCCGCGTCCCACGACACCGCCTTGATGCCACCACGCATCTCGTACTCGCCCTCGGTCTCGTTGGCCGCCGTGTTGATGTTGTGGTCGAACGTGGTGCCGGCGCGGACGGCCGAGACGTTCACGACGGCCGACTCGTGGCGGGCGAACAGGTAGAAGGCCGTCATGTCGCACACGCCGCCGAGCGTGCTCGAGGACAGATGGTGCGCCCACTTGCCTTCGAGTAGCGCCCGCTCGGCCGGGACGGCGTAGAGGCGCATCAGGAACTCGCAGAAGGCGTCCAGACGGTCGACGGGCCAGTAGCACGAGTGGCCGCTGGCGCACCACTCGTAGGCCTCCTGGCCACCCGGCACGGCCAGCCCGACGGCCGACCCGTCGAACCACAGCGCGCGGATCTCGGCGGGCGTGGCGAAGAGGAGCACGTCCGAGTCCAGCACGAGCACCTCGGACATGCCCTCGGCGTGCATCAGCGCGCGGATGCGGAACCACCGCTGGAGCGCGGCGAGCTCGAACATGCGGCTGTTCGACGACATGTGCCGGTAGACGCCCGCAAACTCGCGCGCCGCCTCGTGGAACATGGGAGCGGTGCCGTCAACGTGGCGGACGAAGGGGAAGCGGTCGTTGAGCGGGCTCCCCAGAAACGTCAGGTCGTCAGCTGGCACCCTCGAGGCCGCCTGCCAGAGGATGAACTCGAGACTGGGGTTGTAGTCCGAGTGAGCGATGACGACCGGAAGCGGCATGACTGAGATTATGGGAAGACGGCCAATCTACCGCCCGCGTGAGCGTGGAACGAGCAGGTGACCGCGCGGCGTCCAGAGCGGGCGCTGTCTCTCAGGCCGCAGGCGGCACGTTTTCCGCCGCCGACAGCAGTTCTGCGGACCGCATCGAAGTGGCGACTGGCGCGCTGGTCGCGCAGGCCGAGATAAGCGTCCTGATTTGTGTGGCCTGTCGCAGCCGGCCGGACGGGGACGCGCTGGCCGTGCGCGCTCCGGGGGAATCGGGAACGCTCTGCGCTAACAGGCGAAGCCGCGCAGGCGTCAGCGGGCCATCCGCGCGCGGAGTTTGCCCAGCACGGCCGCCGGCACGTCGCGGGCGAGCTTCCCTGCAGATCGCCCCGGAATGCCCAGAAATCGCCCGACGTAGCGGCTAAAGGGGTCGCCCGGGTCCAGCGTCCAGAAGGCGCTGCCGGGGCGGACCACCTCGGCGAAGAGGCGCGGCATGCCGTAGCGCTTCTCCGCCGGGACGTGCCAGACCGTCAGGCCGAGGTCCGGGCCGCGGGCGTCGTCGCCCTTGCGGAGCATCGTCCAGATGCGGCGGACGAACGCGTTCGCGGTCCCGTCGAGGATGCCGAGCGCGTAGTAGAGAAAGCTCAGCGCCTGCGCCTCCTCGTAGAAGCGCGGCAGGCCGGCCGCGTGGCGGCGTAGCATCTCGGCCCAGAGCGGGCCGGCGAGCGCGTCGAGCCGACGCAGCGTCGCCCCTGTCGCGGCGATAAGCTCGCCGCCGATGTAGGCCGGCGCAGCCTCAGGCGCGGGTCGGTCGATGCCGAGCGCGGGTAGGACCTCGGCGTAGAGCGCGCCCATCGCGGTCTGGCTCAGCCCGTTCTGCACCTCGTCCGGGTCGAGGCCGAGGTCGTAGGTCAGCGCGCCCGCGCGGCGCGCCGCCGCCGCGAGCCGCGTAGCCGGTCGGACCCACACGCAGTCCGAGTCCAGCACGACCCCGACGGCCTCGTCGGTCAGCGTCGCGGCGAGGTGGCGCACGATGTCGAGGACGTAGAACTGGTTGCGCCACGCGCCGAAGTAGCCGGCCGGCGGCTGGAACGTGTACGGCAGCCGGACGACCTCGACGCCCCACGCCGCCAGCAGCGCCGCCACGTCGTGCCCGTCGACGGCCGGCACGCGGTCCGCGTTGGTGTAGAGCACGTGCCGGGCGAGCGGGTTCTGCCGCCGGCTCGTCGCGAAGAAGAGGACCACGCAGCGCCAGTAGACGGCCTGGAACGAGGCCGACGACGGCGCGCCCTTGCCGACGACCTGCGGGTAGTGGCTCTGCTCGTCCTGCGTCTCGGCGTAGAGCCAGGTGCTGATCGTCGGGCGCTCCATCGGGGTCGCGGGGGGAGAGCGCCGAAGGTAGCGGCGCTAACCGCCGTGCTACCTTCGCGGCCGTACCCGGACCTCGCCCATGCCCTACGATCCCGCCTTCTACGCCACCTACAGCGGAGACTCCAACCGCTCCGCGACGGCGTTCGCCGAGATCCTTGCCCGCGACGTCGCGCCGGCGACGGTGCTCGACGTCGGGTGCGGCATCGGGACGTGGCTGCGCGCGTTCCTCGACGCCGGGGCCGAGACGGTCGTCGGTGTGGACGGGCCGTACGTGCAGCGCGGCCAGCTGATGATCCCGCCAGGCCAGTTTCTTGCCCAGGACCTCACGCAGCCCGTCGAGCTGCCGGCGACGTTCCCGCAGCAGTTCGACCTCGCGCTCTCGATGGAGGTCGGCGAGCACCTGCCCGACGCCGCCTCGCGGACGCTCGTGCGGTCGCTGACGCAGCGCGCGCCGGTCGTGCTGTTCTCGGCCGCGATCCCGCACCAGGGCGGCACGGACCACATCAACGAGCAGTGGCAGCGCTACTGGGCGCAGCGCTTCGCAGACGAGGGCTTCGCGACGGTCGACCGCTTCCGCGAGCCGCTCTGGGAGGACCCGCGCGTGGCCTACTACTACGTCCAGAACGGGCTCCTCTTCGTCCGCGAGGACCGTCTGGCGGACTTCCCGGCGCTCGCGCGGTACCGCGTCTCGCCCGACGACCCGGCGCTGGACCGCGTCCATCCGCGCAAGTGGGTGGAGTCCAACGACCCGACCCGGCAGTCGCTCCGCGCCGTCGCAGCGGCGCTCCCGCACGCGTTGGGCGCGGCGGCCCGCCGGCGTCTCCGGTAGACTCAGCCCGGCAGCGGGGATGGGAGCGCGCTGCCGTCGCCCGAGGCGAGGTCCCGGGCGAGCGCGCCGAGGCACGTGTGCGGCACGCCGAGGAAGCTGCCGACGTGCCGGCGGAAGGCGTCGCCGGGCGCGAGCGCCCAGAATGTGCTCTGAGGCCGGACGACCTCCTCGAACAGGTGCCGGAAGCCGGTCCGCTTCTCCGCCGGCACGTGCCACAGCGCGAGCGACAGGTCGGTCGGGCGCGCGTCGCTGCCTTCCTCGAGGGTCGTCCAGATGCGGCGGATGAACGGGTTGGCCGTCCCGTCGAGGATGTCGAGCGCGTAGTAGAGGAAGCTCAGCGCGTGGGACTCCTCGTAGAAGCGCGGCAGGCCGGCCGCGTGGCGGCGCAGCATCTCGGCCCACATCGGCCCGGCGAGCGCGTCGAGCCGGCGCAGCGTCGCCCCGGTCGCGGCGACGATCTCGCCGCCGGTGTAGGGCGGCGGGGCCTCCGGCGGCGGCCGGTCGATGCCGAGCGCGTCGAGGACCTCGGCGTAGAGGCCGCCCATCTCGCGCAGCGAGAGGCCGTGCTCGGGCAGGTCCGGCTCGAGCCCGACGTCGTAGGTCAGCGCGCCCGCGCGGCGCGTGGCCGCGACGAGCCGCGTGGCCGGGCGGGCCCACACGACGTCAGAGTCCAGCAGCACCGCCACGTCGCCGTCGGCGAGGCGGCCGGCGAGGTGACGCAGGATGTCGAAGACGTAGAACTGGCTCCGCCACTGCCCGTAGTAGCCCTCCGGCGGCAGGAACGAGTACTCCAGCCGGACCACCTCGACGTCCCACGCCGCGAAGAGCGCCGTCAGGTCGTGGCCGTCCACGACCGGGAGCGCGCCGAGGTTGGTGTAGAAGACGTGCTGCGCGCCGGGGTTCATGCGCCGGCTCGTCGCGAGCGACGCCACGGCGCAGCGCCAGTAGACGGCCTGGAACTGCGCCGACGCCGAGCCGCCCTCGCCCGTCACGCGCGGGTAGAGGCTCTGCTCGGCCTCGGGCTCGGCGTAGAGCCACGTCGCGACCGTCAGCGGGGCGACGGCGGGCGGCGGCATCCGCCGGGCGCGGGCTGCCGGCGTGTGGGCGGGAATGGCGCGGCGGCTCGGGGCGGACGTCGTCATCGGCGGCGGGTATCGTCGGGTTGGGCGCGGAAATGCGCGGATCCCGGTCGCGGATCCCGTCGCGTCAAATGGTCATCCGGGACATGGATCGACTCTGCGCCTTCGCCCGTGTTATCCCGGCCGTGAGCCGGATCTCCTCGGTGTGTGCTCATGCATGTCGATTCGAGTCGCGCACGTCCCGTCCTTCAGCAGATCCCGGCTCCCAGCGGAGCGGGGCAGGGCTCCGGGCCGGGATGACAGCACATCCAGACCGCGGCGATGTCCTTTACGCCGTTCCCGTTGAGCCGAAGCCACCCGCGCCGCGGTCGGTCGCGCCGAGCGCGTCGGTCGGGACGAGGCGGACGGGCAGGTAGCTCGCCACGACGAGCTGCGCGATGCGCTCGCCGCGGCGCACGACGAACGGCGCGCGGCCGTGGTTGATCAGGATCACCTGGACCTCGCCGCGGAACGTGCAGTCGATGGTGCCGGGGCTGTTGAGGACCGTCACGCCGTGCTTGAAGGCTAGCCCTGAGCGCGGGCGGACCTGCGCCTCGGTGCCCGCGGGCAGCGCGATCTGGAGGCCCGTCGGGACGAGGCGGTGCTCGCCGGGCGCGAGCGTGACGGGCGCGTCCTCGGGCACGGCCGCGCGGAGGTCGAGGCCGGCGCTGCCCGGCTCGGCGTGGGCGGGCAGCTCGAGGCCCTCACCGTGGGGGAGGACGCGGACGGGGACGTCGGTGAGCATGGGCGGACCAGTGGAAATAGGGCCGCCCCGGTCCAGACGGGCCGGGGCGGCGGGCACGAGGGCAGGCAGAACCTAGCGGGCCGCGCCGACCTCGGCGGTCGCCATCATCCGCCGGAACGGGCCGGCGGCGGCGAAGAAGATGAGGCCGGAGACGATGGCAATGGCCGCGATGAAGCCGTAGAAGCTCGGCCCTTCGAGCGATTCGGAGAAGCTCGCCACGACGCCGGAGAGGAAGTTGCCGACCGACGCGCCCAGGAACCACACGCCCATCATGAGGCTGGACACGCGCGCCGGGGCCAGCTTCGTCATCGCGGACAGCCCGACCGGGCTCAGCGTGAGCTCGCCGAGCGTGTGCAGCAGGTACGTCAGCACGAGCCACATCGGGCTCACGAGCGCGCCGCCGGCCGACGCCGCCGACGCGCCGATCATCACCACGAAGCCCAGCCCGACGAGCACGAGGCCGATGCCGAACTTGACCGGGCTGGCCGGGTCCTTGCCGCGCCGGCCGAGCGCGAGCCAGATCGCGGCCACGAACGGCGCGATGGTGAAGATGAACAGCGCGTTGATGGACTGGAAGAACGTCGCCGGGATCGTGATGCCGAGGAAGCCGCGCTCGGTGTTGTTCTGGGCGAACAGGTTCAGCGACGAGCCCGCCTGCTCGAAGGCGAGGAAGAACATCACCGCCCCGAAGAAGAGCAGCGCGATAAGGCTCAGCCGCTTGCGCTCGAGGTCCGTCCAGTAGCTCCGCGTGAAGAGCCACCCGAACAGCCCGATGACGACCGCGAACAGGATCGCGCTGTAGATGCGCGTGATCGTGGTCTCGTTGAGCGCATAGAGGCCGGCGGCCGAGAGCGCGTAGAGCACGCCCACGAGCGCTACGACGGCCACGAGCCCGAGCCCGAACATGCGCACGCTCGCCGGCTTCTCCGCCGCCGCCTCGCGCGTGAGGTGCCCGACCGTGCCAAGGTTCTTGCCCAGCAGCACGTACAG
>JAYWIE010000519.1:0-2252 GCA_043789155.1 Rubricoccaceae bacterium
GGCACGTCGTCGCGCGGCACGTCGTCGCGCGGCACGTCGTCGCGCGGCACGTCGTCGCGCGGCGCGCCGTGGACGTCCACGTCCGGCCCGGCGATGGCACGGGACGGGTGGTAGCCCGGGTCCGCGCGGAGCGCGGCGTAGCGCGCCCGCTCGCGGTCGACCGTGAGGCGCTCGGGCGCGACGTGCGGCAGGCCCATCTCGGCCGCGTAGCGCTCGGCCCCCTCGCCGACGAGCAGGCGCGCGCCGAAGGCCTGCCCGTCCGCGTCGTCGAGCAGCAGGCGCGCGGCGCGGACCGGGTGCGCCAGCACGCGGACGCCCGCGACGGCCCCCCAGCGGAGCGTCGCGCCGCACATGATGCCGGCGTCGAGCTGCGGCGCGCCGTCGCGGTCCAGCACCGCGCCGCGGCCGGCGTCGAAGGCGGAGTGCGCCTCCATCGCGGCGACGGCCGCCTCGGCCGCGTCGAGCGCGCTCCCGCCGCGCTCGAGCACGCGCCGGCCCCTCGCGACCGCGATCCGGAGGCCGTCGAGGTGGGCCGCCGTCTCGGCCGCGGGGATGTCCCACGCGCCGCCGTGGACGACGAGCGCGGGCCGCGCTGCCGGGCTGCCGGCCGCGCCGGGGGCGTCAGACGAAGTAGCCAAAGGCGTTGACGAAGTGCTCGACGCGCGGCTCGCCGGCGGCCGGGCCGCGCCCGAACGTGACCGCGACGACGTCGAAGCGGATCGGGGCCGGCATGAGGCGGCGCTCGTGCAGGTACGCCTCGGTGACGCGCATGATGGCCTTCTGCTTGGCCGCGTCGACGGCCGCCTCGGGCGCGCCGAAGCCCGCCCCGCGCCGCGCCTTGACCTCGACCACGACGAAGATGCCGCCGGCGGCGTCAAAGCAGACGAGGTCGATCTCCTCGCGGTTGAAGCGGAAGTTGCGGTCCATCACGACCATGCCCTTCGCCTCGAGGAAGGCCGCGGCGAGGTCCTCGCCCGCGCGCCCGGTCTCGGCGGGCGTCACGGCGCGGCGGGGCTGTCGCCACGGCCGCCGCGCAGGCGGGTCGCGAAGCGCATGATCTCGGCGACCTTCTCGGCGTTGCGGCCCTTGAGGAACGGGAGCAGCGTCGTCGTGAAGCCGTCGAGCAGGTCCGTGAGGTCGGCGAGGGCCTCGATGCGCCCGGCGAGCGCGGCCTCGTCGGCCGTCGTCGTCGCGCCGCTGCGCAGGCCTTTCGCGACGCCGCCGAGGGCCTGCTGGACGGGCTTGATCTCGCGCCGCTGCCGCTCCTCGATGATCGTCGTGGTGATGACCCAGACGTCCTTCTCGCCGGCGAAGTAGTCCTTGCGCGAGCCGGCGAGGTTGTGCTTGCGCGCGAGGTTCCAGTCCATCAGCGCGCGCAGGTTCATGTTGGCGTTGCCGCGCGAGATGTCCAGCCGCTCCATGATCTCGTCCGTGTCGAGCGGGCGCTCGGAGGCGTAGAGCAGCGCGTGGATCTGGGCCATCGTGCGGTTGATGCCCCACTGCGTGGCCATGTCGCCCCAGAGCTTGACGAACTCGTCGAGCGCGGCCTGGTGGCGCTCGGCCGGCTCGGCAGCGGGCGCACGGGCGGAGAAGTCGGGCGGGTCGGGCAGCATCGGGCGCGGAGCGAGGTTCGCCAAGATAACGGAGGCCACGCGTGTCCTGGAAGCCGTAGGTTGCGGGGTCGCGCTCCCCCCGCCCGTGATCGTCACCCTGACCACCGACTTCGGCCTCGCCGACGGCTACGTCGCCGCGATGAAAGGGGCCATGCTGCGGGTCGCGCCCGGCCTCCGCCTCGTCGACGTCACGCACGACGTCGCGGCGCAGGACCGGATGGAGGCCGCGTTCGTGCTCGCGCAGGCCGTGCCGTTCATGCCCGACGGGGCCGTCCACCTCGTCGTGGTCGACCCCGGCGTCGGCACGGACCGCCGCGGCATCGCCGCCCGCATCCGCCGCCCCGGCGGCGAGAGCTACACGTTCGTCGGGCCCGACAACGGCGTCGCGTCGCTGCTGGCGTCGGACCCCGACGCCGGCGGCGTGGTCGAGGCCGTCGCCGTGCTGGACCGGCCCGCAGCCTGGCGGACGCCTGCGCCGAGCGTCACCTTCCACGGCCGCGACGTCTTCGGGCCCGTCGCGGCGCGCCTCGCGGCCGGGGCCGCGCTCGGGGACGTCGGCACGCTCGCGGCCGACCCCGAGTGCGCCGTGACGCCGCTCCACTGGCCGCTGCCGATCTCGGACGCGCAGGGCGTCGCCGG
>JAYWIE010000520.1:0-2247 GCA_043789155.1 Rubricoccaceae bacterium
GCGTCGCGGAGGTCCTGCTCGGCGCGGTGGCGCGCGAGGTGGCCGGCGAGGTGCCACGCGAGAACCTCGGCCGCCTGCCGCTCGCCCGCGGAGAACGTGTGCGGCGCGTCGTAGCCGGCGACGAGCGCGCCGAGCGGCGCGCCGGCGCGGTGGACGGGGAACAGGCCGAGGCTGCGCATCCGGTGCGCCCGGACGACGTCGCCGACGGACGGCGGCAGCCACGCGGGCAGCTCGGCCTCGGTGTCGCGGACGAAGGTCGGGCCGGCCGGGACGAGCACGCGGCCGAAGGCGGGGTCGGCGGAGAGGTCGGCTGCGGCGGCGTCGGAGAAGCGGCCGGCGTGGGCGGCGAGCGTCGTCCCGCCGTCGGCGTCGTGGAGCAGCATCAGCGTCCAGTCCGGCTGCATCGCGGCGAGCAGGGCCGTGGCAGCGGCCCCGGCGAGCGCCTGCGCCGAGTCGGCGGCGTCGGCGGCCTCGGCGAAGTGGACGACCGCGGCGTGGTGGCGCGCCCGCAGACGCTCGCCCTCGCGGGCGGCCACCTCGGCCGTGACGTCCTCCATGGTGCCCTCGTAGCACACGAGCCGGCCCGAGGCGTCCGAGACCGCCCGCGCGTTCTCGCGCGTGAAGACGTGCTCGCCGCGCGGGTTCGTCCACGCGACGGTGTGGTTGCGGACGGCACCGTCGCGGCGCATGATCTCGGAGAAGGCGTCGCGGGGGTAGCCGAGGTCGGCGCGGACGTCGAGGCGGCGCAGCGCGTCGAGGCCGACGCCGAGGACGTCGGCGAGGGCGGGGTTGGCGTAGAGGACGCGGCCGTCGGGCGACGAGCGGTAGACGCCGATCGGGAGGCTCTGCGCGAGCGTCTCGGCCTCGCGCGTCATCACCGCCGAGGCGGAGGGCGGCTTCGGGACGGCCGGCGCGGCGGCCGGCGCGGCGGCCGGCGGTGCCGCAGCAGGCTCCGGCGCGGGCGGGAGGTGCGACGCGGCGGCGAGGGCGTCGGGCAGCGCGGCCGTCGCGCGCGCGCTCTCGGCGAGCGTCGCGTTGGCGGCGGAGACGAAGACGCCGGCGGGCGAGGCGGGCAGGCCCGGCAGCAGGTCCGAGAAGTCGGTCAGGAACGGGGCGCGACCCGCCTCGGCGAGGGACGCGTTGGCCGCCGAGACAAAGTCCGCGTCGGCCAGAGCAGGAGGCGAGGAGTCGGCCGGTGCGACGGGCGGCGGTGCGAGCGGCTCGTCCGGGACATCGGGAGCCGGGACGTCGGGAGCCGGGACGTCGGGGGCGGCGACACCGGTGGCCAGAACGTCGGGAGCCGCGACGTCGGGGGCCGGGACGTCGGTCGCGAGCGACGCGAGCACGAACGGGAGCGCGTCGAGCGCGTCGAACGGCATCGCGAACGCAGCGACGGCCGTCAGGCCTGTGGGCACGCCGTCGGACGAGACGGCGAACAGCGGGGCCGGCTGCCCGGCCACGGCCCGCGCGACGTCGGCGTCCGAGACGGGGCCGCCGGGGACGACCAGGATCGCGTCCCACGTCGCGTCGCGGAGGGCGGCCGTGAGCACGGCGAGCGTCGGCGCGAGGGCGGCCGTGACCGGGCCTTGCCGGCGGACGGGCTCGACGGCCCGGGCCGCATCGGCGGGGTCGGCGATGAGGAGCAGGCGGAGCGGAGCGTCCATAGGCGTGCAGCGGGTCCGCCCGGAGCGAGCAAAGGCGGTGCCGCGTGCCGCAGCGCGTCGCGCGCGGGACCCTGCGCCGCCGCCGGGCCGTCGGCGGGGCAGAACGGAACGCCCCGGCGCGGATTCGTAACGTCCGTGTCTCCCCCGCCTCGCCATGCCGCCCGCCGCCGCTCCGCCGCCCGCCGCCCCTTTCGCCCTCGCCCTGCTCGCGCTCGACGGCGTCGGCCGGGTGACGGCGCACCGCCTGCTCGAGCGCTTCGCCGGCCCGGACGCGCTGCGGCAGACGCCGCGCGAGCAGGTCCTGCTGCGCCTCAAGGGCGCGCCCAACGCCGAGCGCATCGTCGGCCGCCTGTTCGACTCGGAGTTCGACGACGCGCTGGCCGCGGCCACGGCCGGCGCGGAGAGACTCGCGGCGACGGGCGTGCGCACGCTCGCGCCCGGCGACGCCGCGTGGCCGGCTGGGCTGGCGCGCCTCGGCCGCGCCGAGCGCCCGGCCGTGCTCTACGCCTACGGCAACCCGGCCGCGCTGGCCGCGCCGCTGCTGGCCGTGCTGGGCCGCCCGCCGGTTCCCGGCGTCCCGTTC
>JAYWIE010000521.1:0-2245 GCA_043789155.1 Rubricoccaceae bacterium
TCTTTCAACCTTTCAACCTTTCAACCTTTCAACCTTTCAACCTTTCAACCTTTCAACCTTTCAACCTTTCAACCTTTCAACTCGTCTGCGCGTCTCCTACCACGAGGACTACACCGTCCCGCTGCCGGAGCGGCACCCGTTCCCGATGGGGAAGTTCGCCGCCCTCCACGGCCTCCTGCTCCGCGAGGGCGTCATCACCGCCGCCGGCGTCGTGCGGCCGCGCGAGGCGGACCGCGCGGACCTGCTGCTCGTCCACACCGCGCGCTACCTCGGCGCACTCGTCGGGGGGACGCTGACGGCGGCCGAGGTGCGCCGGATGGGGCTGCCGTGGAGCCCGGCGCTCGTCCGGCGCAGCCTGCTCGCGGTCCAGGGCACGGTCAACGCGGCCGCGATGGCGCTCGAGGACGGCGTCGCGGGCAACCTCGCCGGCGGCACGCACCACGCGATGCCCGACGGCGGCGAGGGCTTCTGCGTGCACAACGACGTCGCCGTGGCGCTGCGCGTGCTGCAGCAGGCGGCGTGGCTGCGGCGGGCGCTCGTCGTGGACCTGGACGTCCACCAGGGCAACGGCAACGCGGCCTTCTTCTCGGGCGCGCGGGCGTGGCCCGCCGGCGGCGTCTACACGCTCTCGCTCCACGGCGAGAAGAACTTCCCGTTCCGCAAGCCGCCCTCGACCCGCGACGTCCCCCTGCCGGACGGGACCGGCGACGACGCCTACCTCGCCGCACTCGCCGAGCACCTGCCGGCCGCGCTCGCCGAGGCGCGCCCCGATCTCGTGGTCTACCTCGGCGGCGTCGACGTCGTGGCGGGCGACCGCTTCGGGCGGCTCGCGTTGAGCCCCGCCGGCCTCGCCCGGCGCGACCGCTTCCTGTGCGAGACCGTCCGCGATGCGGGCGTCCCGCTGTGCCTGCTGCTCTCGGGCGGCTACGCCCGAAGCGGCCGCGAGACACTGCCCGGCGAGACGGCGGACCTCCACGCGACCATGTTCCGCGAGGCCCGAGCCGTGTTCGGGTAGGAGGGGGATATGGGATATGGGATATATGCCGCGCTGTAGAGACGCCCCGCTGGGGCGTCTTGGGCTCCACGACGTCCACGACGTCCACGACGTCCACGACGGCCGCGGCACCCACGACGGCCGAGCATCCACGACGTCCGCCCCGCATCCTATATCCCGCATCCCCCCTACTCGGCCGAGAACTTGTAGCCGACGCCCCAGACCGTCCGCACGACGAGCGGGTTGCCGGCGTCGGCCTCGATCTTGGCGCGCAGGCGCTGCACGTGGCTGTCGATCGTGCGGTCGTAGCCCTCGTACGTGATGCCCCAGATGCCCTCGAGCAGCTGCGCGCGCGTGAACGGGCGCTCGGCGTGGCGCGCGAGGAAGAGCAGCAGGTCGAACTCGCGGACGGTGAGGTGGACCGGCGCGCCGGCGCGCGTCACCTCGCGGCGGCCGGCGTCGATGCGCAGCGGGCCTACGGCGATGACGTCGGCGGGCGCGGGGTCCTGCCCCAGGCGCTCGCTCACGGCGCGGCTGCGGCGCAGCGCGGCGCGCACGCGCGCGACGACCTCCTGGACGCTGAACGGCTTGGTGATGTAGTCGTCCGCCCCGACCTCGAGCCCGACGACGCGGTCGAGCTCGTCCGCCCGCGCCGTCAGCAGCAGGATCGGGAGCAGCGCGTGGTCGGCGCGGAGGCGCCGGCAGACGTCGAGGCCGTCGAGGCCGGGCAGCATCACGTCGAGCAGCACGAGGTCGGGCGGGGCCGCGGCGACGGCCGCGAGGGCGTCCGGGCCGGTCGCGGCGGTCTCGACGGCGTAGCCGGCGTCCTCGAAGCGCCGGGCGAGCAGGTCGCGGAGGGCGTCGTCGTCCTCGACGACGAGCAGGCGGGCAGACGTCACGGGCGCAGCGGTGAGGGCCGGTAAGCTAGGCGGCGCGCGCAGACGTGCGCGGGCCGTGTCCGAACGGATGCGCCTCGGCGACCGTTTCGTGACATCTGCCGACGCCCGCGTCCGTTCTCTCCGGTCCCCACTCCCGCCTCGGTGCTCCGTCCCGCCTTCCTGCTCGCGCTCCTCGCCGCGACCTCAGCCGCCCCTGCGCGCGCGCAGCCCGCGCCCGACGCGCTCGTCGGGGCGTGGCGCGGCCGGCAGGCCGCGGCCCTGCGCGGCGTCGTGCGCGTCGAGGCCGACGAGGCGCTGAGCCGGCGCGTCGACGGCCCGCGCGGGACGGTCGTGGTCGAGAGCGTGCCCCGCG
>JAYWIE010000522.1:0-2240 GCA_043789155.1 Rubricoccaceae bacterium
GCCGCGCCGAGCGCGCCGGTCCGGCTCCAGTACTTCAGCACGACGCTGCCGCTCTCGGACGTCGGCGTCAACCTCTCGCGCGGCGTCTTCTCGCGGACCGGCGAGACGGTCTACACGGTCGGCTCCTCGGGCGTCGTCGCGGTCGACGCCCGCTCGGGAGCCGTCCTGGGCACCCTCGAAGGCTCGGCGACGGTCGTTGGCGAGCTCGGCGGCGAGACCGTCGTGACGGTGTCGTCCACAGTCGGCCCGACGGCCCGCGTCCGGACGTTCGACCGGACGACGAGCGGCAGCGACATCACGCTCCAGCCCGGCGGGGCCTGCATGGGCGTCGCCCCGCCGACGGTCCGCCTCTCGGACGACCGGCAGACGGCTATCGCGCTCTGCACCGGGCCTACGGGCCAGAGCAGCCTGCTCGGCGTGTGGGCCGGCACCGGCGGGCCGCCCGTGCGGACGGTCGCGCTGACCGGCGTCGCGCTCGCGGTCGACATGGCGCGCTCGGGCACGCGCGCCATCGTCTCGGCGGTGCAAACCGGCGGGTCCGGCCGCGAGGTGAGCGGGATCGACGTCGCCGCGGGCACGGTCCGGTGGTCGTTCCGCGACGCGGCTCAGGCCACCACCCTCACCGCCCCGCGCATCAGCCCGGACGGCACGCTGGTGCTCGACGCCGACCCGCAGACGACGACCGTGCGCGCGGCCAGCACCGGGGCCGTCCTCGCGTCGAACGCCCTCGGCGTCGGGACGACGGTCCAGGCCCTCTCGTTCTCGCCCGACGGGCGGGCGGTGGCCGTGACCTACGGCCTCTTCGGGACGGTCCTCGTGTCGCGGACGAGCGACCTCGCGCTGACGCTGCGCCTCGACGAGATCCGCACGTCCGGCCTGCGCCTGCTCGACGCGGCCGGCAGCATCGTCGCGTTCCGGACGGCGGCCGGCGACTCGGACCTGCTCCGCTTCCAGGCGGGCCAGAGCTGGGTCGCCGTCCCGTAGCGGCTCACAGCGCGACGGGCTCGACCGCGAGCCGCCCGCCCGCGCCCTCGGAGAGGAACGCGGCCGGGGCCGTCGTCGAGTGGTAGAACAGCAGCAGGTGCCCGTGCTCGGCCGCCTCGCGCGCGAGGACGGTGCGCCACCGCGCCGAGGCCTCGCCGTCGGCGTCGTACTTGGCGACGAAGCGGCGCACGGCCTGCCCCGGCGTCCCGAGCACGTCGCCGCCGTAGACGGCCGTCAGCCCGCCGGACGGTAGCCGGACGAGCTGGTGCGCGCCCGTGTGGCCGCCGGTGACGGTCACCTCGGCGCGCGAGCTCGGCACGGGGCCGTCGCCGTGGAGCAGGACGAGCTGCCCGGCGCGCTCGAGCGTGTCCAGCACGAGCGCGCGGGCGTGCTCGGACTCGCCGGCGTAGCCCGCAGCCGTCCGCTCGGCCGCCTGCACGGCGTACTCGGCGTTCGAGAACGTCGGCCGCCAGACGCCGTCGACGGACGTGATGGCCCCGCCGGCGTGGTCGAAGTGGAGGTGCGACAGCACGACGCGGTCCACAGCCTCGGGCGCGACGCCGTGCGCGGCGAGCGCGCCGAGCAGGTGCTCCGTGCCGCGGCCCGCTGCCCACTCGCCGAGCCCGGTGTCCAGCAGGAGCGTCTCGGACGGCGTGCGGACGAGGAACGGCGTGACCGAGATGAAGAGCGTTCCGGGGCGGGCGGCGTCACCCTCGGCGTGCGGCACGAAGCGCTTGTCGAGGCCGACGGTGAAGCGTCCCTCGGGCAGGGCGTGGATCTCGAGGTCGCCGTAGGTCACAGAGCGGGCCGCCGGGCGGCGGGGCAGGGGAGAGGGCGAAACCCCGTCCGCGCCGTGCGGATTCAACCGGCCCATTCTCCATCCGCCCTTCCCCATGGCCGACCTCCCCACCCACCTCGTCACCGGCGACGCGCTCGCGCTCCGCCTCTGGAACGAACCCGCCGGCACGGCCGGCGAGCCGCACACGCAGCCCTACGAGACCGTCGGCTACGTCGTCGCGGGCCGCGTCGAGGTCCACGTCGCAGGCCGCAGCACCACGTGCGGCCCGGGCGAGAGCTACCACGTCCCGGCCGACGCGACGCGCCACTACGTCGTGGCCGAGGACCTCGTCGCCGTCGAGGCGACGAGCCCGCCGGCGGCCGCGTAGCACGCCGGCGGCCGCGTAGACGCCGCCCCGGAACGCGCCGCGGGGCCGGATGCAGCGCTGCATCCGGCCCCGCGGCGCGTTCCGGGGCGG
>JAYWIE010000523.1:0-2238 GCA_043789155.1 Rubricoccaceae bacterium
GGGCCGCCCTGCTGCCGGGCGTGCCGGCCGGCGCGTCGGCGGCGCTGACGCTCGGCGAGCGCATGGCGACGCTCTGGTGCTGCCTCGCCGGCGGCGCGCTCGCGCTCGCGGCCAACCCGGCCCGCGGCGCGGCCCCGGCGGCCGTCTGGACGGGCGTCGCCGTGTGGGCCGTCGCGGCGACGCTCGGGCTCGGCGCGGCGTTCGTCTCGCCCGGAGCTACGGGTCGCGTGCTCGCGCGCGTGCTGCCGGTGCAGGCGGTCCGCCGCGCGCTCGGCGCGTTCGAGCGCGTCCCGCCGCGCGAGGCGGCCGTGCTCGTCGGGTTGTCGGCGCTGCGCTACGCCGTCTTCTCGACCCAGTTCGCGATCCTCGTGCGCGCCTTCGCGCCGGACGCGCCGTGGGGGCCCGTCGCGGCCGGCATCGCCGTCGTGTACCTGCTCAAGAGCGCCGTCCCGCAGCTCACGCTCGGCGACCTCGGCGTGCGCGAGGGCGTGGCCGTGTTCGTGCTGGCCGGGGCCGGCGTGCCGGCTGCGGCCGCGCTGAACGCGTCGCTCGCCGTGTTCGTGGTCAACCTCGTGCTGCCGGCCGCGGCCGGGATCCCGCTGCTGGCGCGCCTCCGCCCGGCCCGGCCGGCGGTGCCCGAGGCACCCGGCGCAGGGGACGTGGCGGGCGTCGCCCGCGGCGCGGCGTGACGGCGGGCTGGATCCTCGTCGCGCTCGCCGCGGCGTACGCCGTGCGCCTCGGCGGCTGGGCGTGGGGCCTGCACCGCGTCGCCGGCGAGCAGCGCGGAGCCGTGCCGGACACGCGCCTGCCGAGCGTCACGGTCGTCGTGCCGGCACGCAACGAGCAGGACACCATCGGCGCGTGCGTGGACTCGGTGCTCGCGCAGGACTACCCCGCGGACCGCCTCACGGTCATCGTCGTCGACGACGACTCGCAGGACGCGACGGCCGCGGTCGTCCGCACGCGGATGACGCCGGCGCTCGCCGTTGCGGGCGCGATGGCGGGCAGCGACGAGGCCGAGGTCGAGGGCGGCGGCCGCCTCCGGCTCGTCCGCATCCCCGAGAACCGCCGCCGCGAGCGCGCGCACAAGAAGGCCGCGATCGAGAAGGCCGTCGCCCACGCCACCGGCGACGTCATCCTGACGACCGACGCCGACTGCACGGTCCCGCCGGGCTGGGCGCGCGCGATGGCGAGCGCCTTCGACGGGCCGGAGACCGCCTTCGTCTCGGGCCCGGTCGCGTACGCGCTCGGGCACCGGCCGAGCCTGTTCGTGCGCGTGCAGGCCCTCGACTTTTTCGGCCTGATGGCGTGCGGCGCGGGCGGCATCGGCCTCGGCCGGCCGAACCTCGCCAACGGCGCGTCGGTCGCGTACCGCCGCGAGACGTTCGCCGCGCTCGGCGGCTTCTCGGGCGTGGACCACGTGACGTCGGGCGACGACGAGTTGCTCATGCAGAAGGTGGCGTACCAGACGCCGCTCGACGTTCGCTTCTGCGCCGTACGCGGCGCGACGGTCCTCACGGAGCCCGTCCGGACGCTCCGCGCGTTCGTGCACCAGCGCCGGCGGTGGGCCTCCAAGGGCGCGCTCTACCCGCGGCGGCTCCAGGCGATGCTGCTCGGCATCGGGGCCTTCTTCATCGCGCTCGTCGGGGCCCTCCTGGCGCTCCCGGCCGTGCCCGGCCTGTGGCCGTACGTCGCCGCGGCGTTCGCGCTCAAGGCCTCGGGCGACCTCGCGGTCCTCGTCCCGGCCGCGCGCCGCTTCGGGCAGACGCGCCTGCTCTGGGCCTACCCGGCGCACCTCGTGCTGCACGCGCCGTACTCGCTCGCGGTCGCCGCGCTGGGCCTGCTCGGCGCGCGCGCGGGCTTCGAGTGGAAAGGACGCCGCGTGGACCGGTAGACGGAGCGCAGGAGCGCAAGATGCTTACATCTTGTGTTCTTTGATTCCTGCGTTCTTGAGCTTGTGAATCATTTTCGTCATCTCAGCCGGTGTTTGCCAGGGGCAAGCGCGCCGATTCAGGGTGCCACAGTCGTCCTGCAGCGGGCCGTCGGCCTCCGCTGCGCGGGTCTCGGCTGCGTGACCCGTACCCGGAAATTCGCGCGCTGGGCCAGCGGCCGGCGATGCGGCTGTTCGGGAGCATCACGTGACCCGGCAACTTCGGGACACACTACCTTCACCCCTTCTCCTCCCACTCGCCACGACCTGTCATGACCGTTCGCTCCGCACTCCTCGCCCTGCTCGTG
>JAYWIE010000524.1:0-2237 GCA_043789155.1 Rubricoccaceae bacterium
GGTGCGGAAGGCAGCGGTCCTTCGCGGACCGCGGGATACGGGATTGGGGATTCGGGATGCGCAGATAGAGTCCACAGAGGCCTCTGCCCATCCCGTATCCCCCATCCCCCATCCCCAGCCGGCAGGGCTGCTCGACGAGGACTTCTTCATGTACGGCGAGGACCTCGACTGGTGCTACCGCATCCAGCAGGCCGGGTGGGCGATCCACTACACGCCGCGCACGCAGATCATCCACTACAAGGGCGAGAGCACCAAGAAGGGCGACCTCCGCTACGTGCTGCTGTTCTACGGCGCGATGCTGCGCTTCGTCGAGAAGCACGTGCGGCGCGGCGAGGCCGGGATGGGCGAGCGGCTGGCGTCGCAGGCGCTCGCGGCCGGGCTGCGGGCCGGCATCGTCGTGCGCGGCGCGGTGGCCGCGCTGGGCCGCGTCGGGCGGACGGTCGCCGGGCCCGTGCTCGACGTGGCGCTGGCCTGGGCCGCGCTCGCGACGACGGCCGTGCTGTGGTCCTCCGGCTCGGACGGCGTCTCGTTCCCGGCGCGCTACTACGCGCTCGTGCTGCCGGCCTACGCCGGCCTGCTGGCCGTCGCCGTCCGGACCGCGCGCCCGCGCGGGCCTGCCGGGTCGGTCGCGGCGGGGACGGCCGGGGCCGTGCTGACGGTCGCCGCGGCGTCGTTCTTCGTCCCGCAGATCGCCTTCAGCCGCGCGACCGTCCTGTTCGGCTACGCCGCCGCGGCGCTCCTGCTCGCCGCATGGCGGCTCCGCCGGCAGCGGGCGGCGAGCGGGCCGCGGCGCGTGCTCGTCGTCGGGTCGGCGGCCGAGGCCGTGCGCCTGCGCCGCCTCGTCGACGTGCCCGGGCGCGCGCCCGTCACGGTCGTCGGCTACGTCGCCGCGCGCCCCTCCCCGGCCGAGGCCGACGCGCCGCCGCACGCGGGCCTGCCGCGCCAGATCCGCGATCTCGCGCGCCTCCACGCCGTCGACGAGGTCGTCTTCGCCGCGGACAGCCTCACCAACACGGCCATCCTCGACGGCATGCGCGCGCTCCGCGACGTGCCGGTGCTGCTCAAGATCCTGGCCTCCGGCCGCGACCGGATCATCGGCAAGGCGTCCGTGGAGGACGTCTCGGCCCCGCTGCTCGACGCCGAGCGGACCGTCGCGCCGCTGCGCCGCAGCCGCCGCGCGGCCGAGGTGCCGCTCGCGCTCGCCCTGCTCGCGCTCACGCCCGCGCTGCGGCTCGCGGCCCGGCTGGGGTCCGGACGGGCCGCGCGGGCCGCGGCCCTCGCCGCCCGCATGCCGGGCGTGCTCGCCGCGCGCGTCGCGCTCGTCGGCGTGGATGAGGGGCAGGCGCTGCCGCCGCCGGCGTGGGGCCTCGTGCCGGGCGTCGTGTCCGTGCTCGACACGCTCGCCGCGCCGCCGGCGACGATCGCCGAGGCGCACCGCGCCTACTGGTTCTACGCCCGCCACCAGTCCATGGGGCTGGACGCGCAGATCCTCTGGCGCGCCCTGACGCGCTGACGGGCGCGGCCCGCCAGCAGGGCGACGCGGCAAACCGGTGGCAAGCCAGACCGGTGAGGAGGCCAAGACGCCCCAGCGGGGCGTCTCTGCGGGGCGCGGGTTGGGACGAGCCGGGACGTCCCGGTCTCATCCCCCACCCTAGACCGCCCGTACCTTCGGTGCACCGACCGCTGCCCGTCCCAATGGCTCACCTGCTCGACTTCGAAAAACCCCTCGCCGACCTCGAGGCCAAGCTCCAGGAACTGCGCCGCTTCGAGGCCGAGGACGGCACCGTGGACCTCTCCCAGCAGATCGAGGCCCTCGAGCAGCGCGTCGAGACCCTCCGGACGTCCATCTACCGCGGCCTCACGCGCTGGCAGCGCGTCCAGATCGCGCGCCACCCCGAGCGGCCCTACACCCTCGACTACATCGCGGCGCTCACCGAGGGCTTCGTCGAGCTCAAGGGCGACCGCCTCTTCGCCGACGACCCGGCCCTCGTCGGCGGGCTCGCGCGCTTCCAGGGCGGCCGCTACGGCGGCGCGGACCGCTCGGTGGTCGTGCTCGGCCACCAGAAAGGGCGCGACACGAACCAGCGCAAGGAGCGCCGCTTCGGCATGCCCAACCCCGAGGGCTACCGCAAGGCGCTGCGCCTGATGGAGATGGCCGGCAAGTTCGGCCGGCCCGTCGTGACGTTCCTCGACACGCCGGGCGCGTACCCCGGCCTCGAGGCCGAGGAGCGCGGGCA
>JAYWIE010000525.1:0-2232 GCA_043789155.1 Rubricoccaceae bacterium
CGGCGGGCGACGGCACGGCGGGCGACGGCACGGCGGGCGACGGCACGGCGGGCGACGGCACGGCGGGCGACGGCAGGCACTCTGACGCCGCCCTCTCTCCTTGTCATCCCGCCGGGTAAACCCGGACCTGACTTGATCCGGGATCTGCCTTTGCATTATCGCATACAGTACGAAAGGCTAAAGGCAGATCCCGGATCAAGTCCGGGATGACATATTTTTGTTGTTGAGAGTCGTCGAGCGGAACTGTTTCAGCCGGCCGTTTTCAACCTTTCAACCTTTCAACCTTTCAACCTTTCAACCTTTCAACCTTTCAACCTTTCAACCTTTCAACCTTTCAACCCGAGCGCGTCGCGGCTGCCCGGGCCGTACGTCAGCAGGACGTCGAGGACGCTCAGGGCGGGCGTGAAGGCGTTGTCGACGGTCCAGACCTGACGGCGGGGCGGCTCCTCGAACGTGACCGCGTGGACGGCCGCGTCGGTGCCGGCGAGGGCGGCGCGGTCGCGGTCGGGCGTGAGCGAGAGCAGGGCCGGGCGGCCCGCCGCGGCCCACACGCCGGCGAGCGTGGCCGGCGCACCGGGCAGGTCGGACGCGAGGCGGACGTCGGCGGGGCCGCCGAGGCGGCGGAGCGTCCACGCCGTCGCCGCGGCGGCGAGGGCCCCGACGGACGCCCACGGGCCGGCGAGCAGCGCCTCGACCTCGGGCACGAGCGCCTCGGCGAACGGGGCCATCCCGTAGGCCGTGAGGAGCGAGCGGACGTGCCGGCGCGGCCACCCGTCGGCCACCACCGGGACGTCCCGGAGCGGCGTCCCGACGGGCGCGTGCCCGCGCGGCACCGTGAGCCAGCGCGCGCCCTGCGACGTCAAGATGCGCGCGCGGTTGTGCGTGGACTGCCGGCTGAAGGCGAACGTGTCCGCGAGTACGACGGCGTCGGCCTGCGCGAGCAGCGCCGCGTGCGCGGCCGGCGGGAAGTAGTCGGGCGGGCGGACGGCGAGCACGGCATCGGGGAAAGCGCGAATGTAGAGACGCCCCGCCGGGGCGTCTGGTCTCAGGTCCACCCGACGTCCGCCGACGCCGATCCCGCCACCGATGCCCCGTCCCCGACATCCACGACGTCCTGGCCCCGACGTCGCCGTCATGACGTCCCATCCACGACGTCATGGTCCACGACGTCCCCGTCCGTGACGTCCCCGCCACCGACGTCGTGGACGTCCCGGTTCACGACGTCCGCGACGTCCCGGTCCATGACGTCCGCGACATGTCGTGCGCGACGTCCGCGGCGGTGACGGTGCGCGTGGTGCCGCGGCGAAGACGCCCCGGCGGGGCGTCTCTACATTCGCGCGTGCCGGATCCCCGCTCCGACGTGTCCGGTACGTCTACGCCGCCCACCGCCTTCGCCGTGACCCACCGCCGCGTCTTCCTCGTCGCCTTCGCGCTGTTCGCGGGGTCCGTCCTGTTCAGCCTCGCCGGCGCGTTCCTGCTCAACTACGCGCCCGGCCCGGCCACGGCCGCGCTGACGGGCATCGCCGACGCGACCGGCCTGCTGCTCGACGACCTCATCAAGATCCCGACGTGGGTCAACATGGGGATGCTGCTGGTGCTCGCGTTCTCGCTGTACCTCGGCGAGCTCGGCTGGGCGCGCTCGCTCGGATTCCTCGCCCTCGGCTGCATCGTCGGCACGACGGCCGAGCTCGTCGGCACGACGACCGGCTTCCCCTTCGGGCCGTACTCCTACGGTGACTTTCTCGGGGCCAAGATCGCCGGCCACGTGCCATACCTCATCCCGCCGTCGTGGTACGCCATCTCAATCGTGTCCCTCGACCTCGCGCGGCGGCTGGGCCTCGGCCGCGGCGGGCGCATCGCCGCCGTCGCGCTGTTCATGGTCTTGTGGGACGTCGCCCTCGACCCCGCCATGAGCCACGCCTTCCCGTTCTGGAAGTACGACTCCGCCGGCCAGTTTTTCGGGATGCCGCTCGTCAACTGGGCCGGCTGGTTCCTGACGTCGGCCCTCATCGCCGCGGGCTACGAGTTCCTGCTCGGCGGGCTCGCGCCCGCGCCCGACCCGTTCGTGCGCGCGTGGGCCCCGCGCTTCTACGCGCTCAACTCGGCGTTCTCGGTCGGCATCTGCGTCGCGTACCGCGTGCCGCTGGCCGGGCTGCCGGGGCTGCTCGGTCTGGCGCTCGTGTTCGGGCTGCTCGCGTGGCGGACGCGCGCCGCCCCGCCGGCCGGGCGCGC
>JAYWIE010000526.1:0-7878 GCA_043789155.1 Rubricoccaceae bacterium
GGTACGCCGCGGCCGTGTACGAGGCGGGTGCCTCGGGCGCGGCGCGGCCGGGCGCGGCGATGAGCGCGTCGAGGCGCTCGACCATCTGCATCAGCTTCAGGCGGACCGGCTCGTGCGCGTTCTGCCGCCACCGGCGCTCGTCGAGCGGGGCCGCGGCCCGGTCCGCGCCGACGCTCGCGGCGAGCGCGTCGGGGAAGCGGACCTGCTGGTCGCTCGCGGAGAGCTCGAGCCGCAGCGCGTCGACGGCGCGGCGGTGCAGGCGCAGCGCGTCGTCGCGGTGGGCGCGGAAGGCCCACGCCGTGACCTCGGGCGTGACGTTGGGGTTGCCGTCGCGGTCGCCGCCGATCCACGACCGCAGCCGGAGCAGCCCGGCGAGACGCGGGACGTCGACGCCGTAGACCTCGCGGAAGGCGCGGCGCAGGTCGGCGTGGACGCGCGGGACCGTATCCCAGATCGTCGTCGCGGCGAAGTAGAGGCCGTGGCGGACCTCGTCGCGGACGGTGACCTCGGACGGGCGGACCTCGTCGGTCGTGAGCATCAGCCGGAGCCGGTTCTCGACGTCGGCGCGTGCGGTGGTCGCCTCGTCGGGCGTGAGCGCGCCGGGCGTCGTGAGCGCGCCGGGCGTCGTGAGCGCGTCGAGGCCGGCCGCGGCCGCCTGCTGGTGCAGGAGCATCGTGCGCCGCCGCGCCTCGGTCGGGTGCGCCGTGAGCGTCGGCTGGATGTCGAGCCGGGCGACGAGCGCGAGCGCGGCCGCGGCGTCGAGGCCCGCGTCGCGGAGGTGGGCCACGGCTGCGGCGATGGACTCGCCGCGCGGCGCGGCCGGCGTCGCGCGCATGGCGCGCTCGCGGTTGACGCGCACGATCTCGATCTGCTCGGCCTTGTTGACGAGGTGGAAGCCCGCCGTGAGCGTCCGCACGACGGCCAGCAGGTGCGCGGTCGGCGCGGCGGCGAGCGTCCCGGCGACGGCGTCGAAGGCGTCTTCGCCGTCCCGGCGGACGCGCGCGAGGACGCCGGCGAGCAGGGCTCCGGCCTCGGGCCCGTACCGCTCGACGGCCGCGCGCCCGACGAGCCGCTCGACGAGGGCGACGCGGCGGGCGTGGGGCTCGGAGAGGCCGGCCGCGCGGGCGGCGTCGAGCGCGGCGTCGGGTGTCTGGGCGTCAGGCATCTGTCGGACGGCGGAGGCTCGGCAGAGTACGCCCGCCGCGTCAGGCCGCTTCGAGCGCGTAGAGCGGGAAGGCCTCGCACAGCGCGCGGACCTCCCGCCGCACGGCTGCCGCCTCGGCCCCGCCGCTCGTGAGCACGCGGTCGATGAGCGCGACGACGGTCCGGAACTCGTCCGGCCCGAAGCCGCGCGTCGCCATCGCGGGCGCGCCGACGCGGATGCCGGACGTCACGAACGGGCTCTCGGGGTCGCCGGGGACCATGTTCTTGTTGACCGTGATCGCGGCGAGCCCGAGCATCGCCTCGGCGGCCTTGCCGGTGACGCCCTTGCCCCGCAGGTCCACGAGCGCGAGGTGGTTGTCCGTTCCGCCCGAGACGACGGCGTAGCCGCGCGCGACGAAGGCCCCGGCCATGGCCTGCGCGCTCGCGACCGTCCGCCGCTGGTAGTCCGCGAAGTCCGGCCGGAGGGCCTCGCCGAAGGCGACGGCCTTGGCGGCGATGGCGTGCATGAGCGGCCCGCCGATGGCTCCGGGGAACATGGCCGAGTCCAGGACCTGCCCGGTCGTCTTGGGCCGCCCGTCCTTGAAGGTCTCGCCGGTCGGCGAGGGCCCGTCCGTGCCGACGAGCAGCATGCCGCCGCGCGGGCCGCGGAGCGTCTTGTGCGTCGTGGTCGAGACGACGTGGGCGTGCGGGAGCGGGTCGTTCAGCAGGCGCGCCGCGACGAGCCCGGCCGTGTGCGCCATGTCCACCCAGAGGATGGCCCCGGCCTCGTCGGCGATCGCGCGCAGGGCGGCGTAGTCGAAGTCGCGGGAGTACGCGCTCGCGCCGACGGAGAGCATCTTCGGGCGCACGGCGAGGGCGGTCTCGCGGACCCGGTCCAGGTCGATGCGCCCGGCGTTGGGCCCGTCGACGTCGACGCCGTAGAAGTGGGCGTCGTAGAGCTTGCCCGAGAAGTTGACCGGGGAGCCGTGCGTGAGGTGGCCGCCGTGGGCGAGGTCCAGCCCGAGCAGGCGGTCGCCGGGGTTCATGAAGGCGAGGTAGACGGCGTGGTTGGCCGTCGCACCGGAGTGCGGCTGCACGTTGACCCAGTCGCAGCGGAAGAGTTCGCGGGCACGGTCGCGGGCGAGCGTCTCGACCTCGTCCACGATCTCGCAGCCGCCGTAGTAGCGCTTGCCCGGCAGGCCCTCGGCGTACTTGTTGGTCAGCACGGAGCCCGTCGCCTCCATCACGGCCGGGCTGGCGAAGTTCTCGGACGCGATGAGCTCGAGGCCGTCGTTCTGGCGCTCGGTCTCGCGGTGGACGAGCTCGGCGACGGCGGGGTCCTGCTCGGCGAGCGACTGGGACGTCATGGCGGCAATGGCGGGTTAAAGCGCCAAGCTAGCGCCTGCGGGGCCTGCGCGCGCTCATCCGCCGGGCATTCCGGGGAAGTGGGGCGTCGCCGTCGTGCGCGCGGCGGCCGGACGCGTCGCCTCGTCCGCGGGCGGTTGCTCGACGGGCACGAACCAGTTCGCGACGCCGAGGTACGTCCACTTGCCGCCGGCCTGGTCCGCGTTCGCGTCGACGCGGTAGAGGCTGCCGACGTGGTAGTCGGTCCGCTCGTACCCGATGTCGGCGGCGTCGCTGACGGCGCGGCCGGTGCGGTCGGCGAGGAAGACGCGCGACGTCGTGGCCGCGAGCAGGCTGTCGCCGGCGCGGGCGGCCGCCTCGGCGCGCTCGGCCTGATCGAGGCGGTAGAAGTGCTCGAAGGCGTCGGGGCCGGGGTTGAGCACGTACAGCAGCGTCCCCACGGCGAGGAGGCCGGCGAAGAGGATGCGGAGCGGGGTCATAAGAGCAGTCTGGGCCAGTGGGCTGTATCGGCGGCCGGTGCCGCCGAGCCAGTGGCCAGTAGCCGAAATGCACCGTCCCGGTTACATCGCGCCCGGTTGAAGCACGGCGCTCCTGCCACTGGCTGCCGGTCCGGATATCCCGGTGGCTGCCTCCGACTGGCCACGCTTACGAGCCGACGCCCTGCGACATCGCGTAGACGAGCAGGTTGACGCCCATCCGCAGCGCCGCCTCGCGGACGGCCGGCGGGTCCGGGTGCGTGCCCTCGGGCTCCCAGCCGTCGGCGAGGTCGCTCTGGTAGGCGTAGAACACGACGAGGCGGCCCTCGTGGAACAGGCCGAGGCCCACGGCCGGCTCGCCGTCGTGCTCGTGCACCTTGGGCAGGCCCGCCGGGAAGTCGAAGTGCGCGTGGTAGACCGCGTGCGACGCCGGCAGCGCGCGCAGCTCTTGGTCCGGGTAGACCCGGCGCAGCTCGGCGCGGATCGTCTCGTCGAGGCCGTAGTCGTCGTTGACGTAGAGGAAGCCGCCGGCGTCCAGGTAGCGCCGCAGGCGCGCGGCCTCAGCGTCCGTGAACGCGACCGACCCGTGGCCGTTGAGGTACAGGAACGGGTAGTCGAAGAGGCGGTCCGAGTCGAGGTCGACCGTGTGTGGCTCGAGGTCGAGGTCCAGCAGCGTGTGCGCGCGGGCGTAGGCGACGAGCGTCGGGAGCGGGTCGCCGGAGTACCAGTCGCCGCCGCCGCCGTAGTGGACGCGCGCGATCGCGACCTCCCCGCCGGCTGAGGCGCGCTCCTGCGCGGCCGCCGGGGCCGCGAACGCGAGCGCGGCGAGCAGCAGGGCAACCCCTGACCGGATACGGAATCGAGGCATCGCGGGCGCGTCGGGAGACGGTAGAATAGCGGGACGCCTACCTGACGCCCGTGACCCGTCCAACGCTCCTCCGCGCGGCCTTCGTCTGCCTCGCGCTGCTCGTCGCCGCCGCCGTCGCCGTCGCGCTCTCGTGGCCCGCCCCGCCGCGCGCCAGCCGTGTGCGGACCGACGCCGTGACGACCAACGCCGACGGCGACCCGCTCGTGTCGACGTTCTCGATCGTCGCCGTGGACACGACGACGGGCGAGATGGGCGTCGCCGTGCAGTCCAAGTTCCCCAACGTCCGCGCCGTCGTGCCGTGGGCGGACCCCGCGGCCGGGGCCGTCGCGACGCAGAGCTTCGCCCGGCTCGACTACGGCCGCACGGGGCTGGTGCTGATGCGCAACGGCGCCTCGGCCGAGGAGGCGCTGCGCATCCTCATCCGGCAGGACCCGCACCCCGAGCAGCGCCAGGTCGGCATCGTGGATCGCCACGGGCGCGCGGCGACGTGGACCGGGGCCGAGGCGTCCGAGTGGCGCGGTGGCCGCGTCGGGCAGGCGGACGGGTCGGTCCGGACGGCCGCGGCCGGCGAACTCGTGGCGGGCCAGACGTTCACGGTCCAGGGCAACATCCTCGTCTCGGAGGCCACGGTGGACGCGATGGCGCGCGCGTTCGAGGCCGCGCGCGGGTCGCTCGCGAGCCGCCTGCTCGCGGCGCTCGTCGCCGGCGGCGCGGCCGGCGGCGACCGCCGCGGCGAGCAGTCCGCCGCCCTCTTCGTCGTCAGAGCGGGCGCGGGCTACGACGCGTCGGACACCATCGTCGACATCTCCGTCTACGACCACCCGACGCCCATCGCCGAGCTCGTCCACCTCTACGCGCTCAACGACCTCTACTTCACCGACACGCAGGCCCGCAACCTCGTCCCGGTCACGCCCGCCATCGCGCGCGAGATCCAGGCCATCTGGCGCGCGCGCGGCTTCTCGCACCACGCCGCCGACGGCGCGGTCGACGCCGACTTCCAGCGCACGCTCGCGCGCTACATGGGCTGGGAGAACTACGATCTCCGCGTGGACGAGGTCGAGCGCGTGAACCTGGCGGCCGGCGAGACGCTCCAGATCGACCGCGAGGTGCTCGCGGACATCCGCGACGTCTTCCAGAACGGCCGCTTCAAACCCGGCCCTCTCGCCCCGCTCCCGTGAACCACGCCCGCGCCTTCTACTCCCGCCCGGTCTCGGACGCCGACAGCCGCCGCGAGCTGCTCCGGATGCTCGAGGCGACGGTCACGCCGGACGTCGCGCGCCACGCCCGGTTCGCGCAGCTCGCGCCCCGCGACGCCGTCCGGACGTGGATGCTCTTCGACTTCCACCCGCTCGACGAGCCCGCGCTCTGCTTCGCGATCCGCCAGGACCCCGAGATCGACCTCGACGACGACAGCATCGCCGACGAGATCTTCGCCTTCGTCGACTCGGTCTCGACCGACGAGGAGCCGCTCGAACCGGACGACCCCGACCTCGAGGACCTCGTGACGGACCAGCTCTCGTTTCTCCGGCGCGCCACGGTCGAGGCGGTCAAGTACAGCCGCCGCCGCCGATGACCGCGCTCGCGCCCGTCACGCTCCGGGGCGCACACGTCACGCTCGAGCCGCTCACGCCCGCCCACGCCGACGCGCTCTGGGACGTCGCCCGCGACCCGGATCTGTGGCGGTGGGCGCTCTCCGACGTTCGCACGCGCGCGGACCTCGACGTCTACCTCCGCGCCGCCTTCGACGCGCAGGCTGCGGGGACGGCGCTGCCGTTCGCCATCGTCGCCGGCGGGCAGGTCGCGGGCAGCACGCGGTTCGGCAACGTCGACCTCGCCAACCGGCGTCTAGAAATCGGGTGGACGTTCGTCGGGGCGCGGTGGCAGCGGACGTCCGTCAACACCGAGGCCAAGCTCTTGCTGATGCGGCACGCCTTCGAGACGCTCGGCGTGCGCCGCGTCGAGTGGAAAACGGACGCGCGCAACGCGGCCAGCCGGGCCGCACTCGCGCGCCTCGGCGCGACCGAGGAGGGCACGCTGCGCCAGCACATGGTCCGGCAGGACGGGACGTCGCGGGACACGGTCTATTTCTCGCTCCTCGCCGGCGAATGGCCCGCGGCCGAGGCGCGGCTGGCCGACATGCTCGCCGCATCAGCCGATCCGGGCGAGGGCCGCGCCGGGACGTAGCACCGGGAGGGTCGCCGCGCCGAAGTCGCGGTCGTTGCGGGTCGCGATGAGATCGGCTCCGGCAGACCGGGCCGCCTCGTGCAGCACGCCGTCCTCAAAGTCGGCGAAGGCGGAGTCAGCGGCGCGGACCAGTTCGTCGCGCCCGACAGGAGCGACGGCGAACACGCCGAGCAGCGCCCGAACGACGTCCCGCGACGTCTCCCGCCCACGCGCCTTACCGACGACGTAGTCGACCGTCGTGAGTGTTGTCGCGCACAGGACGCCCTCAATCTCGCCGTGCTCGGCGGCGCGCATTAGCGCTTCGGAGTCGGCCCGGAACGGCTCGCGGGCGAGCAAGACGTCTAAAACGACGTTCGTGTCGAAGAGGACGCGGAGGCTCATCGGTGCTTCCGCTCGAGGTGCGCGCGGTGGTCGGCCCGCTCGAACGAGGCCCCGGCCGCGACGCCGGCGAGCGCGTCCGTGACGGGCGACTCAGTGGCGGACGACCTGTCCGCGCCGGACGTCGTCGCGCGAACCGCGTCCTGCACGACGGCCGACACCGACGTGCCGCGGCGGCGGGCCTCGCGCCGGACGGCCTCGGCCGTCGGTCGGTCGAGGCGGATAGTTAGGCGGACGGGGTCGTTCATGGTCAGGACCGGAGGCAGGTGACAGAATACGGTGGAAGGCCGCGCAGCCGGGTCCGGCACTGAGTTGGGACCGACAGACTGCCCGCAGCGTACGGTCGGCTCACCGCTCCGCCCCGCCGATGCCCATCGCCCTCGACCGCACGCGCGCCCTCCCCTTCCTGGACTCCGCCGAGCGCGACGCGCTCGACGCCCGCGTCCTCGACGCCCACCGCCGTGTGCTGAACGGCGAGACGCGCAGCCCCGGGATGCTCGGCTGGCGCGACCTGCTGCTCACACCCGACGACGCGCTGCTCGAGTCCGTCGCCGCGCTCGGAGCCGAGATCCGCGAGCGCGCCGACGTGCTGCTCTGCATCGGCATCGGCGGCAGCTACCTCGGGGCCGAGGCCGTCATCGGGGCGCTGCGCCCGCCCTTCGACGCGGCCGGCCCCGAGATCCTCTTCGCCGGCAACAGCCTCTCGCCCGAGTACCACGCACGCCTCTTCGAGCACCTCAAGGGCAAGAGCGTCTACGTCAACGTGATCTCGAAGTCCGGCACGACGCTCGAGCCGGCGCTCGCCTTCCGCCTCGCCCGCGCCTTCGTCGAGGCGCGCTTCGACGACGCCGACCGCCGCATCATCGCCACGACGGACGCGGCGCGGGGCACGCTCCACGACTTCGCAAAGGAGAAGGGCTACCGCACGTACGTCATCCCGGACTCGGTCGGCGGCCGCTTCTCGGTCCTGACGCCCGTCGGGCTCGTCCCCATCGCCGCGGCCGGCATCGACGTCCGCGCCCTCTTCTACGGGGCCGTCGCCGACGCCCGCGAGACGCTGGACGCCGACGCCTCGCACCCGGCCCTCCAGTACGCCGGCGACCGCTTCCTGCTGCACGAGGCGGGCTACAGGACGGAGATCCTCGCCGTGATGGACCACTCGCTGAAGGGCCTCGGCGCGTGGTGGCAGCAGCTCTTCGGCGAGTCCGAGGGCAAGGAGCACACGGGCCTCTTCCCGGTCGTGCTCCAGTACACGACGGACCTGCACTCGGTCGGGCAGTACGTGCAGCAGGGCCAGCGGACGCTCGTCGAGACGTTCCTGCGCATCGCCGACGCCGAGCGCGGCCTCGTCGTGCCGCACGTCGAGGGCGACGCGGACGGGCTGAACTACGTCGCCGGCCGGACGATGGGCTACGTCAACGAGCAGGCCTACACGGCCACGGCCGACGCGCACGCCGAGGGCGG
>JAYWIE010000527.1:0-2226 GCA_043789155.1 Rubricoccaceae bacterium
CGAGGCGACGGAGAGCGTCAGCAGCTCGGCGTAGATCGGGGCCCCGGCGAGCCACGCGACCAGCCCGCTGAGCGCGAGCACCGCGCCCGTCGCGGCGGCGTACGCGGCGTGGCCGCGCAGGAGCACGCGCAGGTAGTGCGGCGTGCGGCCCTCGAAGCGGCCCGCGCCGAAGACGAGCATCGGCTCGACGAAGAGCCCGCCGTGGACCGTCCCGACGAGCAGGAACAGTATGAACGCGACCGCGAACGCGCCGTAGGCCTCGGGCGAGAGCCACCGCGCCAGCAGCACGTTGACGGCGAAGTTGGCCCCGGCGAAGAGCGCCTGGTCCAGCACGGACCAGACGCTGCCGCGCGCCCACGCCCCGAGTGACCGCGCGGCCACCGGCGGCACAGCCGCGGGTGACGCGCCGGGAAGGTCAGGAACGGGCGGTTGGAGCATGGGCCGGAAACGGGAAGCCGTGTCGCTGGCCTGCAATATCGGCCGCAGCCGCCGCGGCTGAACCCGGCCACCCGATTTCCGCGCCGCCTGTGCAGCCCCTCCCCTACCGCGTGGCGCGGTCCACGACGACCGCCGCGCCGATGCTCAGTATGGGAAGCGCGAGCAGCAGGCGAGGCCGGGTCCCGTCGAGCGGCTCGCGCGTGACGGCGACGAGGTATACCGCCTGCACGGCCCCAGACGCCAGCGTCGCCCACAGCAGCGAGCCGCGCTCGCGGCTGCCCACGTGGACGCCGAGCGCAGCGCCGACACCTCCGCCAATGACTGCGCCGACGAGCCCGCCGCGCGACAGAAAGAAATCGTCGTTGGGCGTCTGAACCGACACAGCATCACCGACCGCGTAGCCGGCGAGTACACCGGCTGCGTAGCCTGCGACACCAAGCGTTACTGATCGTCCAACGTTTGCCTTTCGGGTCTCGCTGAGCCCATCGTAAACAGCTGAAATTGCTGGGTTATTGAATTTTTGATAATTACTACTCGGGACGGCCTGTGCTCCAGCACTAACTGAATATGATAATAACAAGACCATATAGATTAGCTTATTCATTTTATTATAGTGATGTTCTTGAAACACCGGAAGGACAACTCTATGGCGGGCCGGCTACCGCGTGACGGCCTGGAGGAGGAAGCCGAACGTGCCGAGCGCGCCGATGATCGTCGCCGCGTCCTGGATCGTGAAGCGCCGCTTCGAGACGACGTCGATGAGGATCGTGTCGTCGTGGTGCAACGCCGGGATGAGGTCCGGGCGGACGCTCGCCGCGGCGAGCGTCGAGACGAAGATGGCCCCCTCGGACGGGCGCAGCAGCTGGATGTCGACCCGGCGGTCCGAGTCGCGGTCGCGGGCCTCGAGGCGCGGGCCTCCGGCGAGCGCGAGCACGCGCCGCAGGTCCGTCCCGACGCCGACCTCGTAGAGGCCGGGGTACGCGACGGCCCCCTCGACCTGGACCTGGATCGTCGCCTCGCCGGGGAGGTGGTTGTAGTAGTAGCCGGTCGAGTTCGAGCGCGTCTGCTCGGACTGGCCGAGGCGCGTCACCATCGGCGGCTCGCCGGGCTGCGTGGCCTGGGCGGAGGCCGCGCGCGGCGCGAGCGCGAGCGGCGCGAGCAGGAGGAGGGCGGCGAGGCGGAGGGCGTGCATCGTCAGAGGAGCTGGGCGGCGTCGGGGTGGGCCGCGTTGGAGTCGGCCTCGGGGCGGCCCGCGGCGGGGCGCGCGTCGCCGCGGCCCGCAGACTGGCGCACGCGGGCCGTCTTCGCGTAGCCGACGGCGCGGCGCGGGTTGAAGCGGTTCAGCACGGCCCCGATGCGCGAGAGCCCGACGCCCGAGAGCTCGGTCGCGACCTGCGCGAGCGCGTCGAGGTCGGACGTGCCGGCCTCGGCCACGAGCAGCGCCGCGTCCGCGTGGGGCGCGAGCAGGACCGTGTCGGCCGAGACGAGGGCCGGCGGCGTGTCGATGAGGATGAGGTCGAAGGCCGAGCGCAGGTTGGCGAGCAGGCCGCCGATCTGGTGCGGGGCCCACATCTGGCCGGGCGTCTGCGCGGTCTCGCGCGGCGTCATCGCGAACAAGGACGGCACGGCCGTGGACCAGTAGACGAGGTTCGAGCCTTCAGGCCCTTCGCCGAGCGCGGGCCGGTCGCCGAGCCCGAGCAGGTCCATCACGGACGGCTTGCGGAGGTCGGCGTCGACGAGGAGCACGCGGCGGCCGGCCTGGGCCGCGGCCACGGCGAGGTTCGTCGC
>JAYWIE010000528.1:0-7857 GCA_043789155.1 Rubricoccaceae bacterium
GTCGGGGCGGTCGGGATGCCGCGCCGCCCCGACCCGCCGGGACGCACCGACGTCTAGCCCGAGACGGAGCCGCTCGAGAGCGTGCCCTCGACCCACAACACGGCCCGCTGCACGAACTCGGGCGCGTGCTCGATGCCCATCTTCTTCTTGATGTTGGCGCGGTGGCTCTCGACCGTCTTCGGGCTCAGCCCGAGGCGCTCGGCGATCTCCTGCGTCGTCCGGCCACGGCCGAAGTGCTCGAAGACCTCGATCTCGCGGTCCGTGAGCGGGTCCACAGCCGACGCCGACGTCGGGGCCTGCGTGAGGCGGCTCAGGATGAGGCGCTCGCGGAGCCGCTCGGAGAGGTAGAGGTGCCCGCCAAGGACGCGCCGGATGGCGTCGATGACGTTGGCCGCGGACTCGTTCTTCATCAGGTAGCCTCGCGCGCCGGCCGCGAGGGCCCGCTCGGCGTAGAGCGACTCGTCGTGCGCGGACACCACGAGGACGGCCCCGCAGGCGTCGAACGCGACGAGCCGCTTGACGAGCTCTATGCCGTTGACGCCCGGCAGCGACAGGTCCGCCACGACGATGTCCGGGTGGAGGTCCGGGATGCGCGCGAACGCGTCCTCGGCCGTCGCTGACGCGCCGCATACTTCGAGGTCGTGCTCGTGCGCGATAAGGCTAGAATAGCCCTCGCGCATGACGGGGTGGTCTTCGACGAGATAAACGCGAGATGACACAGGTGCAGAGGAGGGTCCGGTGCAGATTAACCCTACTCGCACTCAGGAAAACCCCTAATCGCTAATTCGGATCCACATATAGCGGGACGGCTTCTTCCGGAGCCGATGCTGGTCGCCGCCGTGCCCGAACCCGGCCTGACGTAACGTGCAGGGTGCCCGGCTGCTTGCGCGCGACCACGACGGGTGCGGGGCAGGCCTCGCGTCCGCACATATCTCTCTGTCAGGCGCGCAGGGCACCCAGGAGGCGCTCCAGGTCGGGCGGCGTGAGGCGGCCGGCACGGACGAGCGCGGCGAGCGCCTCGGCGACGGCTGCGGCGTCGGTCGTCGCGGCCAGCGTCTCGGGCTGCGCCGCCGAGAGCATGGCCTCGTGCAGGAAGCGCTCGACGTACTCGGCCGCGCCGGGGTGCGCCGAGAAGTCCAGGGTCTCGGTCACCGTCGCGCGCGCCCGGTTGAGGTCCATCTCGACGGCCCGCCCGCCGAGGAAGCTGCGCGTCTGCCGCACGCCGACGAGGTCGTCGTAGCGGACCGTCCGCGGCTGCTGGAGGCTGTTGTTCTGGAAGACGAGGCGGTCGGCGAGGAAGAGCGCGCCGTCCTTGGCCGAGCCCATGCGCGTCGCGTCGTAGAGCGCGCGCACGTCGCCGGGCGTCACGTCGCGGGCGTAGTCCCGCAGGGCCGCGGCGAGCTTGGCCGGCGGGATGTCCGTGCCGGTGTAGAGGCCGTCGTCGGGCGAGGTCGGCAGCAGGTCCAGCATCACGGCAGCACGGCGACGGCCGCCGCGCCCTCTGCGGCCATGCGCGCGAGCGAGATGACGTGGCCGGGGACGATGCCGAGCAGCAGCAGCGCGAGCGCGCAGACGCCCACGACCGAGAGCGTCGCCGGGGACGGCAGGAACGCCGCCGCGCGCGCGCCCTCCGTGCCCTCCTCGGCCGGCTTCATCCACATCACGACGAGCACGCGCAGGTAGTAGACGGCCGAGACGACGCTCGCGAGCACGCCGACGACGGCCAGCCACGTCATGCCCGCGTCGACGACGGCCGAGAAGACGAGGTACTTGCCGATGAAGCCGCCGAGCGGCGGGAAGCCGGTGAGCGCGAACATGAACACGCCCATCGCGACGCCGAGCGCGGGCCGGCGGTAGCCGACGCCCGAGAGGCTCGCGAGCGTCTGGTCCGCCCCCTCGCGGTCGTCCCACTCGAGCGCGCCCATGACGCCGAACGCGCCGACGTTCATCACGGTGTAGGCGAGCAGGTAGAACAGCGCGGCCGAGATGCCGGCCGCGGTCCCGACGGCGAGCCCGGCGAGGATGTAGCCCGCGTGCGCGACGCTCGAGTAGGCCAGCATGCGCTTGACGTTGGTCTGCGTCAGCGCGGCGACGTTGCCGAAGACCATCGTCACGGCCGAGACGACGGCGAGGGCCGTCTGGACCGGCCCGCCGAGCAGGCCCGGCGGCACCGCGCGGCTCAGCACGACGGCCAGCGCGGCGAAGGCCGCCGTCTTGCTGGCCGTCGACATGAACGCCGTCAGGCTCGTCGGCGCGCCCTGGTAGACGTCGGGCGTCCACTGGTGGAACGGGACCGCGCTCACCTTGAACAGGAAGCCGATCAGCAGCAGCCCGACGCCGATGCCGAACAGCGGCGCGCGGCCGGTCGCGCCGAGCCCGGCGGCCATCTCGGAGAACACCATCGTGCCCGTCGCGCCGTACATCAGCGCGAGCCCGTAGAGGAAGAAGCCGGTCGAGAAGGCCCCGAGCAGGAAGTACTTCAGCGCCGACTCGTTGGCCGTCGTGTCCGCCCGGACGAGGCCCGTGAGCACGTACAGGCAGACCGACATCGTCTCGAGGCCGACGAAGAGCGTGACGAGGCTGCCGGCCGAGGCGAGCGTCATCATGCCGGCCGTCGCGATGAGCAGCAGCCCGTGGACCTCGCCGTAGTTGTGCCGGATGCGCGTGAGGTAGGGCACCGACAGCACGAGGCTCAGCACGGCCCCGACGAGCACGACGAGGCTCGCGAAGCCGGCCACGCCGCCGGCGAGGACCTGCCCGTTGAAGGCCGCGACGGGCGTCCCGAGCCACGCCGCGATCCACGCGAACGCGCCGACCATGGCCGCGGCGCTGATCCACGGGACGGCCGGGCTGTCGTTGCGGAAGCTGTCGATGAACACGACGGCCACGCCCGCGAACGCGACGAGGAGGATCGGGCCGGTCGCGGCCAGGTCGGCGAGGAAGTGGTCGTACATCAAAGGAAGGGTACGGGGTGCGGGGTGCAGGGTACGGCGCGGGCCTAGCTGCTACCCGTCAAGCATCTGCCCGATCTGCCGGGCGAGGGAGAGGTCGGTCTCGGTGACGCGGTTGCCGGCGTCGTGCGTCGAGAGGGTGAGCGCGACGCGCGTGTAGACGGTCGCGATCTCGGGATGGTGGTCTGCCGCCTCGGCGGCGAAGAGGATGCGGACGATGAAGGCGGCGGCCGCCGGGACGTCCGCGAAGACGTGCTCCCACGCGATGGCGTCGCCGGCGCGCGCCCAGCCCGTAAGGTCCGGCGCGGCGAGCGCGGCGTCGAGGTCGGCCGGAGCGAGGGGCGTGCGGGACGGCAAAGGCAGTTTGGAGAGGGGACGAGGAAAAGCAGGTTCAGGGCGTCGCGGCCCAACAGTTTGGAGTTTGGAGACTGCCAGATCCAAGCGAGACGTCCGCCCTCTCCAAACTTCAAACTTCTACATCGGGTGCGGGACGACCCAGCCGCTGAAGAAGACGAGCCAGACGGCGAGGTAGAGCGGCAGCAGGACGGGCAGCGAGTACCTCACGACGTACGTCACGAACGACGGCGTCTCGGCCCCGGCGCTCTCGGCGATGGCCTTGACCATGAAGTTGGGGCCGTTGCCGATGTACGTCATCGCGCCCCAGAAGACGGACGCGACCGAGATCGCGAGCAGGTAGTGCCCGCCGGCCGCGTCCGCGGCGAACGCGGCGACGTCGGCGGGGGCGTTCACGTCGAGCCCGAACTTGCCCATCGCGGCCGAGAGGAAGGCGACGTACGTCGGCGCGTTGTCGAGCACGCCCGAGAGCGCGCCGGTGCCGAAGTAGAACGTCGAAACGCCGAGTGCGCCCGCGTTGCCGGCCGCGGCGAGGCGGATGATCTCCAGCGCAGGCTGCATCGTCAGGAAGATGCCGACGAACAGCCACGCGACCTCCTTGATCGGGTCGAACGAGAAGTGGTTGCCGGCGAGCGCCACCGGGTTGGCCGTCTTGAAGGCGAGCCCGGCCGTGGCGAGCATCAGGATCTCGCGCAGCCCGACCGGGACGCCGAGCGCGTGGAGGTCCGGCACGCCCGCGATCACGTTCGGGTCGACGAAGACGAGCGCGACCGTGAGCGCGATCCAGCCGAAGCCGCCCCAGCCGTCGATGGCGACGTGGCGGCGGGTGTGGACCGCCTCGACGTCGTCGGCATACTCGCCCGGCTCGACGTCGTCGTCGCCGAGGGCGGCGGCGCGCTCCTGCCGGCTCTCGGCCGTGTTGCGGCGGTCGACGGCGTAGAAGACGGCCAGCAGCGCCACGACGGTCGGCAGCCAGATGTACCAGATGTGCTCCAGCGTCCAGAAGAACGGCACGCCGCGGAGGAAGCCCAGGAACAGCGGCGGGTCGCCGATGGGCGTCAGCGAGCCGCCGACGTTGCTCACGACGAAGATGAAGAAGACGACGTGGTACGGCTTCAGGCGGCCCACGTTGAGGCGCATGAACGGCCGGACGAGCAGCATCGACGCGCCGGTCGTGCCCATCAGGTTCGCCAGGACGGCCCCGACGAAGAGGAGGGCCGTGTTGGCGCGCGGCGTGCCCGCGAAGTCGGTCCGGATGAGGATGCTGCCGCTCGCGACGAAGAGGGCTACGAGCAGGGCTATGAACGAGGCGTATTCCTCGACCGCGTGCAGCACGGGCGTCGCGTTGCCCGTGCCGAGGTAGTACGCCGCGACGAGCGCGCCCAGCCCGACGGCCACCTTCGGGTAGTGGTGGTGCCAGAAGCGCGCGTAGAACAGCGGCCCCGTCGCGATCATGGCCAGCAGGGCCACGAACGGGACGACGAGCCACAGCGGAGGCGCGGGACCGACGACCGGGAGCGACGCCGCGCTCATTCGGACGGGGTGTGGGCGGCCCCGGAGTGGGCGGCCCCGGAGTGAGCGGCGGGGACGGCCGCGACTTCGGCCGGCCACTGCACCGGCACCACCACGGCGACGTCGGGCGCGGCCTGCCGCGTGGCGACGGCCTTGGCCTCGGCCGTCATCAGGACCGACTGCACCGCGCGCTCGGACTGCGCCAGGAACGGCGTCGGGCCCATGCCGAGCCACACCATCAGCACGACGAGCGGCATCAGGAGCGCGATCTCGCGCCCGTTGAGGTCCGCCATCGTCCGGTTCTCCTCACTCGTGATCTCGCCGAAGAACGTCCGGTAGACCATGTAGAGCAGGTAGACCGCGGCGAAGATGACGCCGGTCGTCGCGACGGCGACGAGGAGCGGGTTGCCGACGGTCGCGGACGAGAACGAGCCGAGCAGGATCATGAACTCGCCGACGAAGCCGTTGAGGCCGGGCAGGCCCGCGCTCGCGAAGACGCTGAACAGCATGAAGAACGTCAGGACGGGGACGGTCTTCGCGATGCCGCCGAAGTCCGCCATCGCGCGCGTGTGGCGGCGCTCGTAGAGCATGCCGATGATGAGGAAGAGCGCGCCGGTCGAGATCCCGTGGTTGACCATCTGGATGAGCGCGCCCTGGACGGCCACCGTGTTGAAGGCGAACAGGCCGAGCACGACGAAGCCGAGGTGGCTCACGGACGAGTAGGCGACGAGCTTCTTGATGTCCGTCTGCGCGAACGCGACGAGCGCGCCGTAGACGATCCCGACGACGGCGAGGATGGCGATCGGCATCGCGAAGGTCTGGCTCGCGTTCGGGAAGAACGGCACGACGAAGCGGAGCAGGCCGTACGTCCCCATCTTCAGGAGCACGCCCGCGAGGACCACCGAGCCGCCGGTCGGGGCCTGCGTGTGCGCGTCGGGCAGCCACGTGTGCAGCGGGAACAGCGGCACCTTGATCATGAACGCCAGCGCGAGCAGGAGGAAGAGCCAGTTCTGCGCGCCCGTCGGGACGCCGAAGCTCGCCAGCGCGTACCAGTCCGTCGTGAAGCCGCCCGTCGCGCCCGTCGCCGCGCCGGCCTCGAAGCCCAGCCACAGCACGCCGACGAGCATCAGCAGACTCCCGACGAGCGTGTAGAGCACGAACTTGATCGCGGCATACGTCCGGTCTTCGCCGCCCCAGACGCCGATGATGAACACCATCGGGATGAGCGTGAGCTCGAAGAAGACGTAGAACAGGAAAAGGTCGAAGGACGCGAAGACGCCCGTGACGCCAGTCTGCAAAAGTAGAATCAGCGCGTAGTAGCCCTTGTGCGCCTTCCCGATGTAGGTCCACGACGACAGCACGACGATGGGCCCGAGCAGCGCCGTGAGCAGGATCAGTAGCAGGTTCAGCCCGTCCACGCCGACGTGGTAGGTCGTGTCGACGCCGGGCAGCCACTGCGCGAGGTCGGCCATCTGCGGGGCCGTCGCGGTCGAGACGGCCGGGTCGAAGCCCGTCCACAGGCCGACCGAGAGCACGAACGTGACGGTCGTGACCGCGAGCGACGTCCACCGGATGCCCGCGACGCTCGGCATCGCGAGCACCGCGAGCGCGCCGAGCGCCGGCAGGAAGAGGACGACGGAGAGGAGATGGGGGAAAACCACAGCGGGGGGAGTTTGGAGTTTGAAGTTTGAAGAGTGGAGAGCCCAGAGGCGACGACAGGCTATGACTTTGGGACCCTCCAAACTTCAAACTCCAAACTGCATTTATCCGAAGAGGAGCACGGCGACGACGAAGACGACGCCGAGGACGAGCGCGAGCGCGTACTGCTGCACCAGGCCCGTCTGGAGGCGCTTCAGGCCGACGGACGCGAGCTGGAACAGGCGGCCGACGCCGTTGACGCCGCCGTCGACGATGGTCTTGTCGAACGGGGCGAGGCCGCGGCGCGAGCCCTCGACGATCGGGGTGACGATGGCGGCGTCGTAGGCCTCGTCCCAGCCCCACTTGCGCGACGCGCCGGCATAGATCCAGCCGAGGCCGCGCTTCACCTTGGCGTCGGCGACGGGCCCGCGGCGGCCGTAGCCCAGCCCGACCCACGCCAGCGCGACGCCGGCCACGGCGACGCCCAGCCCGAGGGCCAGCAGGCCCCACTCGGTCGCGTGCGAGAGCTCGTGGTCGAACATGTAGTCGCGGACGGGCCCGACCTCGCCGCCGTGGCCGACGAGCCAGCCGTGGAGCCACGACGGGCCGAGCACGGCCGGCAGCCCGAGGAATCCGCCGACGGCGGCGAGCGCCGCGAGCACGACGAGCGGGAGCGTCATCGTCCACGGGCTCTCGTGGGCGTGGACCGCGTGGTGGCCCGGCCAGCGGCTCTCGCCCTCGAACGTGAGCAGGTAGCAGCGCGTCATGTAGACGGCCGTGAGCAGCGCTGTGACGAGGCCGATGGCCCAGAGGACCATGTAGCCGATGCTGCCTTCGGGCGACGTGCCGGCGATGAAGGTCCGGGCGAGGATCTCGTCCTTCGAGAAGAAGCCCGACAGCGGCGCGATGCCGGCGATGGCGAGCGTCGAGACGAGGAAGGTGACGCGCGTGAGCGGCATGCCCGTCTTTAGGCCGCCCATGGTCCGCATGTCCTGCGCGTCGAAGGGCCCGTCGTAGGGCAGCGGGTCCGTGCGGAGCGGGTTCTGGTGCGCCTCGGAGTCGTGCGGCGTGTCGGCCGCGTCGTGGCCGTGCGCGGACGGGATGAGGCCCTTGTGCTCGAGCTCGTGCTCGACGTGGTGCATCGCGTGGATGACGCTCCCCGAGCCCAGGAAGAGGCAGGCCTTGAAGAAGGCGTGCGTCATCACGTGGAAGATGGCCACGTAGAACGCGCCGACGCCCGTCGCGAGGAACATGTAGCCGAGCTGGCTCACGGTCGAGTACGCGAGCACCTTCTTGAGGTCAGTCTGGGCGCACGCCATGAACGCGGCGACGAGCGCCGTGAGCAAGCCCACCGTCGCGATCACGACCATCGCCGTCGTCGATGCCGCGTACGCGAACGAGA
>JAYWIE010000529.1:0-7847 GCA_043789155.1 Rubricoccaceae bacterium
GGCTCGCGCCGCGGCGCTACGCCGTCCGCGTGTCGGCCGCGGGCTACGTGGCCCGGCTCGACACGCTCACGCTCACGCCCGGCGTGCGGACCTACGACGTCGCGCTCGCGCAGGCCGCCTTCGGCGAGGCCGTCGTGACGGCCGAGGCCGGCGGCTCAGCCGACGTCGACGGCGGGTTGCAGCGCATCCGCCCCGAGGACGTCCGCTCGGTCCCCGCGCCCGACGTCTCGGGCGACCTCGCCAACTACCTCGTCTCGCTCTCGGGCGTCGTCACCAGCGGCGACCGCGGCGGGCAGCTGTTCATCCGCGGCGGCGAGCCGACGCAGAACCAGGTCTTCCTCGACGGCATCCCGGTCTTCCAGCCGTTCCACGTGCTCGGCTTCTACTCGGCCTTCCCCGCGGACCTGCTCCAGACGGCAGACCTCTACGCCGGCGGCTACGACGCGAGCTACGGCGGCCAGATCTCGTCGGTGCTCGACGTCACGTCGCGGACGGGCAACCTGCGGCGCTTCGCCGCCTCGGCGACCGTCGCGCCGTTCGTCGCGAGCGCGAGCGCCGAGGGCCCGATCGTGCGCGACCGCGTCTCGGTCCTCGCCTCGGCGCGCATCTCGACCGTCGACGCCATCGCGGCGCGCTACGTCTCGGCCCCGCTGCCCTTCCAGTTCGGCGACGTCTTCGGCAAGCTGCACTACGCCGCCTCGGCCAAGAGCCGCCTCACGGCGACGGGCCTCTACACGTGGGACCGCGGCGGCATCGGCGACCCCGACGACGCGCCGACGGCGGTCTCGCGGCCCGAGGAGATCCGCTACCGCAACACCGGCCTCGGCGCGCGCTACCTGCTGCTGCCCTCGGACGTGCCCCTTCTCGCGAGCGTCCACCTGTCCTACGCCGACCTCGTGACCGAGCTCGGCCCGCGCGGCGGCGGCGACCGCGCGCTGCGCCGCACGTCCGGCCGCCGCCGCGTCGACGCCGCCTTCGACCTGACGTATCTCGTCCGGTGGGGGACGGTCCGCGCCGGCGGCTTCGTCTACACGGACCGGCTCGGGTCCGAGCTCGGCGGCCAGTTCCAGAACATCCAGACGCAGCGCGAGACGTTCGCCGAGGCGGGCCTCTACCTCCAGCCCGAGGTCGTCGTGGGCGGCCTGCGCGTGTCGCCGGGCGTCCGCGTGACGTCGCTGCCGCAGCAGCGCCAGGTCTTCGCCGAGCCGCGCCTGCGGGCGGCCTTCGAGACGGGGCGGCACCGGCTCAGCCTCGCCGCCGGCGTCTACAACCAGCCCGTCGTGGGCGTGAGCGACCGCCGCGACGCGACGAGCGTGTTCACGGCCTACACGCTCGCCGAGGACCAGCTCACGCCGCGCGCGACGCACCTCATCGGCGGCTACCGGCTGCGCGTCACGGACGGCGTCGAGGTGTCGGTCGAGGGCTACGCGAAGCGGCTCGACGACCTCGCCGTGGCCGAGTTCACGTCCGTCCCGCGCCTCACGACGGCTCTGCTCTCGGCCTCGGGGCGCGCGCGCGGGCTGGACCTCCGCGCCGAGGTGCGCCGCGGCCGCGCCCAGCTCGCGGTCAACTACGGCCTCTCCTCGGTCCAGTACCAGACCGTCTCGGACCGCAACGACCTCCTCTTCGACACCCCGGTCTTCACCTACCGCCCCGGCCACGACCGCCGCCACCAGGCGACCGTCGTCGCGAGCGCGTACGTCGCCGGCCTGACGTTCGCGGGGCGCTTCCAGTACGGCTCGGGCCTGCCGTACAGCCGCGCGCTCGGCTTCGACCAGTACCTCTTCCCGGACGGCGCGCCGGACCTCTATGGCAACCCGGGCACGGCGCGCGTGCTCTACGAGCGCCCCTTCAACGCGCTCCTGCCGGCCTACCACCGCCTCGACGTCACCGCCGAGCGGATCGTCCGCCTGCCGGGCGCGCGGCTGACGGTCCAGGCGGGCCTGCTCAACGCCTACGACCGCGCCAACCTCTTCGCGTACGACATCTTTACGCTGCGCCGCGTGAACCAGCTGCCCGTCATCCCGACGCTCGGCCTCCGCCTGGACGTGGAGTAGGGAGGAGGGAGGAGGAAGGAGGAAGGAGGGAGGAGGAAGGAGAAGAAAGAGAGGGGAAGACGGATTGCATCTTCTGGAAGGTCTCTCATTTCAATAAACAAACGGTGTTTTGATTATGCATTTCCCTCCTCCCTCCTTCCTCCTTCCCGCACTCGCACTCGCACTCGTCCTCCTCGCCGGCTGCGACGACTCCATCGACGCGCCCGAGAGCCTCGCCGGGACGTACACGCTCTGGGGCGCGCTCGACCCGCGCGCCGACGTCCAGTCCGTCCGCGTGGTGCCCGTCCGCGACACGATCGGCCTCGGCACGGCCGCGCCGCTGCCCGTGACGGTCGCCTCGACGGACCTCGCGACGGGTGCCGAGACCGCCTGGCGCGACAGCGTCGTCACGTTCCGCGACGGCTCCATCGGGCACATCTACCGCGGCGCGTTCCGGCCGGCCTACGGCAGCCGCCACCGCGTCGTCGTGCGCCGCGCGGACGGCGGCGGCGAGGTCTCGGCGCTCGTCGCCGTGCCGCCGCTCGTGGAGCCGCTGCGCCAGACGCCGCAGCTCGCGGGCGGCCTGCGCTACCCGATCCTGATGCCCGGCGCGCCGCAGCTCAACCGCCTCCGCGTGACGTACGCGCTCGAGTCGCTCGCGGGCCAGGGCCGCGACGTCGTCGTGGACGGGACGCGCTCGGCGGGGCCGGTCGAGTTCGGCTGGCGCGTCCTGCTCGACCTCGCGCAGGACGACGACGCCATCCAGGCCGCGGCCGGCGGCGGGCCCGGCGGCTTCCGCCTCGTCCGGGTCACCGTCACGGGCGAGGTCGCGAGCGAGGACTGGCGGCCGCCCGGCGGCGTCTTCGACGTCGACGTGCTCGCGGACCCGCAGGCGCTCACGAACGTCCGCGGCGGCTTCGGCTTCGTCGGCGCGGCGTACCCGTTCGAGGTCCGCTTCGTCCCGACGCCCTGCGAGATCGCGCAGACGAGCTTCGCCCCGGCCCTGACCGCGTGCGTGCCCTGAGGCCGTGAACGCCGCCGACGGCCGCGCGTTGGACGAGCGTACGAACCCGCCCGATTGTGACCACGCCCGACGCGCCTGCGCTCCCGGCCTGCCGCGCCCACGGCGTCGACCGCTACCACCACGCCGCCCGCGCCGAGCTCTCGTTCGGGGCCGGCAGCTGGGTCGCCATCCTCAACGGGGCCTCGGGCACGCCGCGCGAGATCGCGTTCACGTGCTCCGCCTGCGGCGAGACCTTCGAGACGACGCGCGACCCGGACGTCCTGCGCCAGTTCCGCCGCTACCCGTACGTCGACCGCACGGTCCGCCCGTCGTGACGCAGTGCGCCGCGCACCAGACGCCGTAGGGGCACAGCATGCTGCGCCCGTACCGAGCACGGCGGGTGACCGGCGCGCACTCGGTGTGGAAATGTGGAAAGGCGGTTCCAGGACCGCCCCCGGAGCGACATCGCCAGCCGTTGTCGGTTCTTTGAGCCCTGACGCCACCCCACCGGACCTGTGACCGCCTTCCCGCAGCACAACGCGAGCCTCGCCGAGTGGGCCGACTGGCGCTGGCAGATGCGCCACCGCGTCCACGACGCCGGCCTGCTCGCCCGCTACATCGAGCCGACGCCCGAGGAGCGCGCCGGCATCGCCGCCACCGAGGGCGTCTTCCGCTGGACCATCACGCCGTACTACGCGAGCCTGATGGACCCGCTCGACCCGGCGTGCCCCGTCCGCCGGCAGGTCGTGCCGCTCGCCGACGAGACCGCGCCCGACATCGTCGGCGTCGCCGACCCGCTCGACGAGCTCGGCCACAGCCCCGTCAAGAACCTCGTCCACAACTACCCGGACAAGGTCGCGTTCTGCGTCACGTCCGAGTGTGCCGTCTACTGCCGCTACTGCCTCCGCAAGCGCATGGTCGGCGACGCGGACTTCATGATGCGCAAGGACGATCTCCGCGAGGCCATCGCGTACATCGCGGCCACGCCGGCCGTCCGTGACGTGCTCCTCACCGGCGGCGACCCGCTCGTGTTCTCAGACGGCCAGCTCGCGTGGCTGCTCGGCGAGATCCGGGCCATCCCGCACGTCGAGGTCGTCCGCATCGGGAGCCGCCTTCCGGTCGTCAACCCTATGCGCATCACGGACGCGCTCTGCGCCGTCCTGAACCCGCCCGGCGCGCGCGTCCCGCTGTGGCTCAACACGCATTTCAACCATCCGAAGGAGCTCACGCCCGAGGCGGCCGAGGCCTGCGCGCGCCTCGCCGACGCCGGCGTCCCGGTCGGCAACCAGACCGTGCTGCTCGCGGGCATCAACGACGACGCGGCCACGCTGCGCGCGCTCTGTGAGGGCCTCGTCCGAATGCGCGTGCGCCCGTACTACCTGTACCACGCGCAGCTCATCGGCGGCACGGCGCACCTCCGGACGCCCATCGAGGCCGGCATGGCACTGATGAAGGAGGTTCGCGGCCACACGTCCGGCTTCGCCGTGCCGGCCTACGTCCTCGACACGCCCGACGGCAAGGTCCCACTCACGCGCGACTACGTGCTCGGCCGCGCCGGCGACCACGTCGTAATGCAGACGACGCGCGGGACGCTGTGGGCCGAGCCCAACCCGCTGCCGTCGGGCTTCGCGTGCGGCGTCGTGCTGCCCGAGATCGCCATGCCGGCCGAGGCCCGGACGGTCCCGACGGGCGCGCCGACGTTCGTCTACGGAGACGCCGGGGCGGGCGACGCCCCGTAGGGCGCGCCGACGACGGCGTCCGCGCGGGGCGCGAGCGCCCACGCGAGCGCGTCGGTGAAGGCCGCCTGCCACATCGCCTCGTCGTGGCCGCTCGGGCGGAGCTCCTGCCGGACGTCCGCGCCGCGCGCGGCGACGGCCGCCGCGACGGTGCGCGCCCGCGCGGCGAACGCCGGCTCGAGCCGGCCGGCGACGAACGCGAACCGCCGCCCCGCGAGGTCCGGGTCGTCGTCGGCGTCGAGGCCGTCGTGGGCGTGCGAGAAGGCGAGCGCGGCCGCGAAGCGCTCGGGGTGGCGGCGCACCATCGCCGCGGCGAACGACGCCCCGTTCGAGACGCCGAACACGGCCCGGTCGGCGGGCTGCGGCGAGACGCCGTGCGTCCGCTCGGCCCACGGCAGCACCTCGCCCAGGAAGAACCGCTCGTGCGCCGCATACCGCAGCGAATCGACGCCGACGAGGTACTCGTGCGTGCGGCCATCCGTGTTGCTGCCGGGCGTCCGCTCGCCGGAGGAATGCAGGCCGACGAGCGCGACCGGCGGCACCCGCCCGGCGAGGATCGCGGGCTCGAGGATCCGGGCGTACGCCTCCGTCGACTGCCCGTCGGCGAGGTACACGACGCGGAGCGGGCCCGCCGGGCGCGCAGGCGGCAGGTAGACCGTCACGGCCCGCATCGCGCCTAGGGCGTCGCTGCGGAGCGAGTCCGTCGAGAGCGTTCCGGAGAGCGTCTCGGCCCGGTCGGGTGCCGGGCCGGCGCGCGGGCCGGCCCACCGGCCGAGGCGGATCCACTCGCCGAAGTTGCCCGCCGCCACGTCGGCCAGGCTGTCCTGCACCGTGACGAACGCCGTCATCACGAGGCGGTCCGCATCGGGGACGCGGACCGAGAGCGCCCAGAGGTCGGTCCCGTCGAGGCGCGAGAGCGGCATCTGAACCGAGCAGCAGGCCGTGACGCCGGTCGCGGGCCCCCGGAAGGCGAACGTGACCTCGTCGGCGGCCGAGAGCCAGACGGCCGCGCGGTCGGCGAGCCGGGCGCGGAGCGAGTCGGGCGTCCACGGCCGGCGCACGCGGCAGGCGGGCAGGTCCGCCGCGCCGCAGTCGGCACCCTGGTGCGCCTCGATGGGGACGTACCGGATGGGCTGCGCCGCCGCCGCCGATGCGAGCGCCACTGCTGCGAGCGCCACTGCTGCGAGCGCCACCGGTGCGCGAGCCGCCGGTGCACGAGCCGCCAGCGCGCGGGAGGCCAGGAGACGGGCGAGGCGCATGGGACGGCCGGCGAGTGGGGCTGCGCAACCTACGGCCGCCGTCGCCCGGGGCGCGGCCAGCCTCGGCCTGAGCCGCACCTGTTTCGGACACCGATAGCATGAGAGCCCTTTCCGTCGTATCTCCCGGAGATCCGCCGGACGCTCCGGCCCTGCCTCCTCCTGCCTCCACGCCCATGCGTCGGTTCTTCCCGCTGGCCCTCTGCGCCGCATTCGCCCTCACCGCCTTCGCGCCCGCGCGCCTCGGCGAGGGCCACATCACGCTCTCGAACGAGAGCTCGGTCACGATCGCGCTCGTCCATGCGTCCACGTGCGACGAGGACACGTGGGGCGAGGACCTCCTCCCGACCGACATCCTCGAGCCCGGCTCGGAGGCGGTCATCACGGTGACCGACGGCTGCTGGGACTTCAAGGCGACCACGGCCGAGGGCCAGGAGTTCGAGCACTTCGGCATCGACGTCGCCACGGGCGACGAGATCGCCTGGACCATCACCGACTGACCTCGCCCGACGGCCCGCCTCCGGAGCCCGGCCCCATGCGGACCGGGCTCCGCTGCGTTTCGGCCTGCCGGCATTGTGCACGCGGCGGGATGCGGTACTTTGGCAGGCCTTCCGGAGGTTCCATTTCCGCGTGCCCCCGACCGCGCTCCCCAGGTGACTGCCACGTTCTGGATCGTCCTGCTCGTGCTCGCCGCCGCGATCGCCGTCGCGACGATGCGGCGCAAGCGGCCCGAGTCGCGCCTCGCCGAGGCGCAGCGCCTCACGCCGCGCGACGAGCTCAAAGACCTCGGCCTCTCGCCGGCCCGCCCCGCCGTGGCGCGGGAGGGCGTCGAGGCCGCGCCCGACCTGCCCGTCGCCCGCCCCGCCGCCCCGCGCCCGCCGCCGGCGGCCCGCCCGGTCGCTGAGGCGGTCGCGACGCCCGTCGCCCGCCCGAGCGACTGGGTCGAGGAGGCCCTCGCCGGCGAGCGGCGCGCCGTCGAGCGCCGCCTCGGTGCCGACGAGGTCGACGGCACCGAGGCCCCGCCCGCGCTCGACGCTTCGGACCTGCTCGACCCGGCCGCCCTGCCCGACGCCGCCGGGACGCCCTGCACCGACGGCCTCGACCCGGCGCAGGACGACGCTGCCGTCTGGACCTTCGACCACGACGCGGCCGCCCCCGACGCCGGGTCCGCCGCCCGGACCGCGTACGTCCGCGCCGGGCAGACGCTCTGGCCGGACGGTGCCGCGGCCCCGGCGCTGCTCGCCGCGTCCCTCGCGGCCCGCCTCGGCGGGTCCGTCGCCGTCCTCCGCCACGACGCCGACGCCTACCTCGTCGAGATGGTCGCCGGGCCCGCCGCGCGTGCCGACCCCGCGCCGCTCGGCGCGCACGGCCACCCGCTCCACCGCGTCCCGCAGGACGGCGTGCTGTCGCTGCTCGGCCCGAGCACGGACCTGCCGTACCTCGGCGGCGCGCCGGTCGGGCAGGTGCTCGTCTGCAGCCTCGGCGTGCCGCCCGCGGCCCGCGTCCTCCTCGTTGCCGACGTCCCCGCGGGCGCGCCCGACGTCGATGGCCCCACGGCGGCGCTCGTCGACGGCTACGCCGACCTCCTCGTCGGCCTCACGCGCCTCCCCACCGCCGAGCAGCCCGCCGGCGATCAGCCCGACGATGACGGCGTCGACGACGGCCTGCTCGAGATCCTGATCGCCAGGCCGGCCGACGCCAAGCCGGCCGACGCCGGGCCGACGGGCCCCGAGCCCGCCGACGCCGAACCGGCGGACCCTGAACCAGCCGACACCGCCGAGCCGGACGCCGCCGAGCCGGACGACGCCGGGCCGGA
>JAYWIE010000530.1:0-7838 GCA_043789155.1 Rubricoccaceae bacterium
CACGACGGGATCTGGAGTTTGGCGGCGATACCTACCCCTCTCCCCCGCCCCGCCCCGATGCCCGCCTTCCACGCCGAGCGAACAGTCGCCGAGGACGCCGCCCGCGCCGCCGCCGCCTTCATCGCCGGCCACGCCGGCCAGCTCACCGAGCGCGACGTCCGCGCCAAGAGCCTCCACGACCTCGTCACGTTCGTCGACGAGGGCGCGCAGCGCATCATCGTCGAGCGCCTCGCGGCGGCGTTCCCCGCCGACGCCGTCGTCGCCGAGGAGAGCGCGGACGGGCTCGGCGTGCCCACTGCGGGCCGCGTCTGGATCGTGGACCCGCTCGACGGCACGACCAACTTCACGCGCGGCGTCCCGCCGTACGCCGTCTCGATCGGCCTCCAGGTGGACGCCGTCGGCGTCGTCGGCGTCGTGCTCGACGTGTCGTCGGGCGAGCTCTTCGCGGCCACGCGCGGCGAGGGCCTGACGCTCGACGGCGCGCCGGCGCAGGTCTCGGAGACGGCCCTGCTGGACGACGCGCTCGTCGCGACGGGCTTCCCGTTCCGCGACTACGGCTACGTCGAGGGCTACCTCGCGACGTTCGAGCGCGCGATCCGCGCCACGCGGGGCGTCCGGCGGCACGGGGCCGCGGCCGTGGACCTCGCGTGGACGGCCGCGGGCCGCTTCGACGGCTACCTCGAGGCCGGCATCGCGCCGTGGGACGTCGCCGCCGGCATCGTGCTCGTCGAGGCGGCCGGCGGCCGCGTGACGGGCCTCTGGGACGACGCCGACCCCGTCCGCTCGGGCGGCATCGTCGCCTCGAACGGCCACGTCCACGACGCGCTCGTGCGCCTCGGGCAACCGCTCGGCGAGGCCTTCCGCGCGCACGTCGCAGCCGAGCGCTGACGGACACGGCGCGCCGGTTAAGCGGCCGTCCGGCGAGGCCGATACGTCGGGTCCGCCCTCCCTGCCCCCGTGCCCGACCTCCCGCTCGCGGATCTGCCGCTCGTCCTCGTCGCCGACGACTACCCTGAGAACCGGCAGCTGTTCACGCTCTACCTCCGCAAGACGTACCGCGTGCTCGCGGCGGAGTCCGGCGAGGAGGTGCTCGCGATGCTGGCCGCGTGCGACCCCGCGGACCCGGTGCAGGTGGCGCTGCTGGACCTCAACTACCAGGGCGGCCTCTCGGGCTTCGACGTCCTGGACCGCATCCGCGCCGACGCCCGCTGGGCGCACCTCCCGACGGCCGCGCTGACGGCGCACGCCTCGGCCGAGGACCGCCGCCGCTGCCTCGACGCCGGCTTCGACGCCTACCTCTCGAAGCCCATCCTGCGCGGCCCGATGCTCGAGACCGTCGCGGGGATGGTCGGGGCGAAGGTGGCCTGAGGGTTGAGGGGTTACAGGGTTGAAGGGTTGAGAGGCTGACTATGAATGCAAGACGAAGCCTCTAAACGCCGTCATTCCCGGCCCCGACCGGGAATCCAGAGTCGGGGCACGGCGCTCGGCACACTGGATTCCCGCGTGCGCGGGAATGACGGCAGGTGGAGGAGGATTCATAGTCAGCCTCTGAGAGGTTGGAGGGTTGAGAGGGAAATGCATCTCCCCGCTCAACCCCCCAACCCTCAACCTCTCAACCCGCCTCTCCCGTAGCTTGGCAGTCTCCCCACCCCGACTGCCTGATGCCCGACTCGCCCGCCGGAACCGGCCTCCTCGCCGGTAAGACCGGCGTCATCTCCGGTGCCCTGGACCCCAACTCGATCGCGTGGGCCCTCGCGCTCGCCGCGCACCGCGAGGGCGCGCGCGTCGTGCTCACCAACGCGCCCGTCGCGAGCCGCTTCGGGCAGCTCGACGCCCTCGCCGAGCTCACGGGCGGCAGCCCCGTCGTCTACGCCGACGCCACGAGCGACGCCGAGCTCGACGCGCTCATGGCCGGGGCCGTCGCGCACTTCGGCGGGCCGATGGACTTCGTCGTCCACTCGATCGGCATGGGCATCAACGTCCGCAAGAACCGGCCCTACGAGGACCTCAAGTACGACTGGTACCTCAAGACGCTCGACATCTCGGCCGTGTCGCTGCACCGGATGGTCCGCGCGGCGACGGCGCAGGACGCGCTCCGCGACGGCGGGTCGGTCCTCGCGATGAGCTACATCGGGGCCGCGCGCACGTTCTCGGAGTACTCCGAGATGGGCGACGCCAAGGCGCTGCTGGAGTCCATCGTGCGCTCGTTCGGCTACCGCCTCGGCCGCCGCGGCATCCGCATCAACGCCGTCTCGCAGAGCCCGACCCGGACGACGGCCGGCGGCGGCATCGGCGGCTTCGACGCCCTGTTCGACTTCGCCGACAAGATCGCCCCGCTCGGCAACGCCGACGCGGAGTCCTGCGCGGACTACTGCGTGACGCTGCTCTCGGACTACTGCCGCATGGTGACGATGCAGACGCTCTACCACGACGGCGGCTTCTCTGCGATGGGCGTCTCGGACGCGATCGTCGAGCAGATGACGGGCCTGGAGATCACGCCCGGCGCGCCCGCCGCCGACGCGGGCTCCGGCGGCGCGGGCTCCGGCGGTGCGGGCTCCGAGGAGGCGCGGCCGTGACGGAGTGGCTCGCGCTGCCCGACGACCGCCTCCGCGCGGGCGCGCTCGTCGGGCTGGCGGCGGTCTTCGCGGTCGCGGGCACGCTCCACTTTGCCCGGCCCCGGATGTTCGAGGCTATCGTGCCGCCGAGCCTGCCCGCGCCGCGTGCGCTCGTCGCGGTCAGCGGCGCGGCCGAGGTCCTCGGCGGGCTCGGCCTGCTCGTCGGGCCGACGCGCGTGCTCGCGGCGTGGGGCCTGATCGCGCTCCTCCTCGCCGTCTTCCCGGCCAACGTGTTCATGGCGCGGCAGGCGCACCGCTTCCGGAGCCTCGCGCCGCCGTGGGCGCTCTGGGCGCGGCTGCCGCTCCAGCCCGTGCTGATGGCCGTCGTGGCCTGGGCGGCGGGCCTCGTCGGATGAACCGGACGCTGTGGCTCGCCCTGCTCCTGGTCGCGGGCTGCCGGTCCGCCCCGGACCCCGTCTCGGCCCCGCCGCCGCAGCCCGGCGTCGACGTGCTCGCGGCCGACGTCCGGATCGCCCTCGACGTCGAGGCGCTCGCGATCCGCGCGCGCGCCGTGCTGACGGTCCGGCACGCGCCGGGGCTGCCCGCGCTGCGGCTCGGGCTCGACGACGCGCTCGCCGTGACGTCGGTGCGGGTCGGCGGCGCGCCGGCCGCGTTCACGCGCGACGACGACGCGCTCGTGGTCCCGCTCGCGGGCGCTGCGACCGAGGCGGCGGCGGCCGTCTCGACGGTCGAGATCGGCTACGCCGGGACGCCCGCGGCCGGCCTCTACGCCGCCGAGGCGGCCGGGCAGCGCGTCGTGTTCACGGACGGCTGGCCGGACCGCGCCGCGGGCTGGCTCCCGGCCGTCCACCATCCCTCGGACCCCTTCGCGCTCGACCTCACCGTGAGCGCGCCGGCCGTCTACGACGTCGTGCTGAGCGGCGAGACGGTCCGCGACACGGTCGCTGGCGGGGTCCGCACCGTTACGTCCCGCCTCGCCGCATCCGCGCCGAGCTACACGGCGGCCTTCGCCGTCGGCCACTTCGAGACCGTCCGCGACACGACCGGGCGCGTGCCCGTGACGCATCATCTGCTCGCGCTCGACGCCGACGTCGCCCGCGACCTGCGCCGCATCCCGGCCGCGCTCGACACGCTCGCAGCGCTCCTCGGCCCGTACCCGTACCCGACGTTCGCGACGGTCGAGGTGCCGATCGGCTACGCCGGGATGGAGAACGCCGCGGCCCCGTTCCTGCGCGCCGCGCTCTACCGCGAGACGGCCGAGGGCCGGACGCCCATCGAGGAGGTCGCCATCCATGAGCTCGTGCACCAGTGGTGGGGCAACGCCGTCCCGCCAGCCGACTGGCGCGACCTGTGGCTCGCCGAGGGCCCGGCGACGTACCTCACGGCCGAGGTGCTCGGCCGCCTCGGGGGCGCGGACGCGCGGATGCGCCACCTCGCCCGCATCGTCCGCGAAACGCCCGCCGACATCGCCCGCCGCCGCCTCGTGCCGGACGCGCTCGGCCGCCCCGAGGACGCGCTCTCGCTCGCGGTCTACAACAAGGGGGCGGCGCTGCTGCACGTGCTCCGCCTGACGGTCGGCGAGCGCGCATTCTGGACGTCGCTGCGCGAGACTCAGGCCGCTGGCCGGCCCGTCTCGACGGGCGCGTTCCAGACCGCCTTCGAGCGCGCATCGGGGCGCGACCTCGGGCCCGTCTTCGGCTACTGGGCGATGGGCACGGAGGTCCCGCGGCTCCAGACGCGCTGGGCCGGCCACACGCTCTCGTGGACGCTCTCGGGCGACGGCGGCACGCTCGCCGGCCTGCCGGTTACCCTCTTGATCCGGCAGGGCGACGCCGAGCGCGTCGTGCGCCTCGCGGCCGGGCAGGTGCAGATGCCGGGCACGGCGCGGCCGGACGTCTGGCCCGTCGGTGTCCTGCTGGACGTGCGCGACTGACGGCGGCGGTACCATCCGGGCGCGGGTCTGGCCCGGCGCGTCGCTCTCCAGACGCCGGTGATGCACCGGCAGGCGGCGGACGCCCCGGCACCGTGCCGAACGGAGCGAAGACGCCCCAGCGGGGCGTCTCTACGGGGCGCACGGGTGGATCAAACGGGGACGTCCCGGTCCACTCCCGCATTCCCCATCCCATATCCCGCATTCCATGACCGACCTTCGCGACCGCATCGAGGCCCTCGCCGCCACGCCCGCCGACCACGCCGACGCCGCCGACGCGCGCGCGGCCGCCCTCGATCTGCTCGCCGCGCTCGAGCGCGGCGACGTCCGCGCGGCCGAGCGCGGGCCGGACGGAGTCTGGCGTGCCAACCCGTGGGTGAAGCGCGGCGTGCTGCTCGCGCTCCGCCTCGGCCGCATGACGGACCAGTCGGCCGGGCCGTTCGCGTTCTTCGACAAAGACACCGTGCCGCCGCAGGCGTTCACGGCCGCAAGCGGCGTGCGGATCGTGCCCGGCGGCTCCAGCATCCGCCGCGGCGCGTACGTCGCCCCAGGCGTCGTGTGCATGCCGCCGATGTACGTCAACCTCGGCGCGTACGTCGATGCCGGGACGATGGTAGACTCGCACGCGCTCGTCGGGTCGTGCGCGCAGATCGGCCGCAACGTGCATCTCTCGGCCGCGGCCCAGATCGGCGGCGTGCTCGAGCCCGTCGGGGCCGCGCCGGTCGTGATCGAGGACGGCGTGTTCGTCGGCGGCGGGTGCGGCGTGTACGAGGGGACGGTCGTGCGCGAGGGGGCCGTGCTGGCCGCGGGCGTCGTGCTCACGCGCGGCAGCCGCGTCTACGACCTCACGACGGAGACCGTGCTCCGGGCCGAGGGCGACCGCCCGCTCGAGATCCCCGCCCGCGCCGTCATCGTGCCCGGCGGCCGTGCCGTCACGTCCGATTTCGGCCGCGCGCACGGCCTGAGCGTCTCAGCGCCGGTCATCGTCAAGGTCCGCGACGCCAGCACCGACGCCGCGACGACGCTCGAGGACGCCCTGAGGTGAGCGGCGAGCAGGGAGCGGGGAGCAGGGAACGCGATTCCCCGCTTCCTGCTCGCCGCTCCCTGATCCCCTCACCGCGCTGGGCGGCTGAACATCGCCGCGACGAACGCCACGACGGCCGTGTAGACCGCGCCGCCGATCCAGACGCCCGCAATCAGGAACGGCGTCCGCGTGCCGAGGTCGAGCGCGAGCAGGATCGTGACGAGCCCGTTCTGGACCGTCGCGACGAGGAGCGCGCCGAGGAAGGCCTGCGGCGCGGCAATGCGCGTGTTCTCGCCCTGGTCCGAGCGGAAGATGCCGACGACGAAGCCCATCAGCGTCTTCACGAGCGCATTGAGGCCGAGCGTCTGCGGGTTCGTCAGCACGTCCATGAGCAGGCCCGCGGCGAAGCCGGCGACGGCCCCGGCCAAGCGCCCGCGCTTGATCGCCGTCACGGCGACGAAGAGCAGCACCACGTCCGGCACGACGCCCCAGAGGCCGAGCTGCTCGAAGACGAGCCACTGCGCGAGCACGACGCCGATGCCGGTGAGGATGCGGCGGAGGGTTGCGGGCATGAAAGGCTGAAATGCGGTTTAAGGCTTAATGCTTAAGGCTCAGCACGTTAAACCTTAGACGTTAAACCGTATTTGGTTTAGTCGTCCTCGCTGGTGCCGACGGCCGTGTCCGGCCGCTGGCCGGTCGCGAGGGCTCGGACGATGCCGTCCATCGCGCCCGTGATGCGCGAGCCCTGCGCAGTGTAGTTGTTGGCCATGAGCGAGAAGGCGAGCAGGCGGCCGTCCGGGCCGCTGACGTAGCCCGAGAGGCAGCGCGCGTAGGCGATCGAGCCCGTCTTGGCGCGGACCGGCACGCCGTCGAGGCGGTTTCGGAGCGTGGACCCGGCCCCGCCGCCGGTCGGGAGCGACGCGAGGAAGGCCGGCGCGGCCGGCTGCGTGCGCATGTAGCGCAGCAGCGCGACCATCGCGTTCGGCGTGATGAGGTCTTTGCGCGAGAGGCCCGAGCCGTCCATGAGCGAGAGGTCCTGCGGGCGCTCGGCCCCGGCGCGCGCGAGCAGCGCGCGCACGCGCGCGACGCCGGCCGCGGCCGAGCCCTCCGGCGTGAGCGCGCGCAGCAGGTGCTCGGCGTAGAGGTTGTCGGACTCCTTGTTGGTGTGCTCGACGATGCGCGCCAGCGTCGGCGAGACGCTCACGAGGAGGGGCTCAGCCGCGCCGTAGGCGGGTCTCCGGTCGAGGTCGTCCGCGTCCCACAGCGTCGCCTGCGAGACGTCGATGCCGGCCGCAGCGAGGCGCGCGGCGAAGGCGTGGACGGCGTAGCGCGTCGGGTTCGCGACGGGCACCTGGACGGTCGCGGCGCGGCCCGCGGTCGAGCCCGAGACGAGGAACTCGTCCGACCCGAGCGCACGGCGGATCGAGAGCCGCCCGCGCGGCTCGTCGGCCTCGCCCTCGTCGCGCGACTCCGTCCGGCGCGCCGTCTCCCGGCGGACCGTCGCGAAGCCGTCCGGGCTCGCCTCGACGCGCCCGTCCTCGAGGCGCAGGCCGAGCAGGTTGTCGGCGTAGGTCAGCCCGCCGATGGCCGGGGCGTAGGTCTCGGTCGTGACGTGCGTCACGTCCCATCCTTCGGGGTAGGGCTCGTCGTCCGTCCGGTCGTCGTCGCCGATGATGCGGCCCTCGATGCGGCGCACGCCGGCCGCGGCGAGGGCCTCGGCCCAGCGCGTGAGCGGGTTGCCGAGGCCGTCCATCGCGTCGCTGCCGAACGTCGGGTCGGCGGAGCCGCGGATGACGAGGTCGCCGCGGAGCGTCCCGCCCTGCGCCGCCTGCTCACCAGGCGGGCCGAGGTGGTAGAGGCCCGTCGCGAAGCGGAAGTCCGGCCCGAGCGCGTCGAGCGCGGCCGCGGTCGTAAACAGCTTGAGCGTCGAGGCCGGCAGCAGCAGCCCGTTCGCGCCGCGGCTGACCACGACGCGGCCGGTCTCGGCGTCGACGGCGAGGATGCCCCACACGGCCGAGGGCAGCGCACCGTCGGCGAGGATCTCGTCGACGGCGGCGGCGGTCGTCGCGTCGGCCCCGCCGGCGTCGGCCGTGGCCGTGGCGGGCGCGGCGACGACCCACGCACCGAGCACGGCGACAGGCATGAGGAGCAGCGCGAGCGCGCGGCGGCGCGGAGCAGGTCGGGGCATCGGGACGCGGGGTGGCCGTCTCGGAAGCTACGCGGCCGCCGCCCCGGCAGCGACGCTGGCCGCGACGCCGGCCGCGACGCCCTCGCGGGCGCGCCGCTATCTTGGCGGCTCACGTCCGCG
>JAYWIE010000531.1:0-2219 GCA_043789155.1 Rubricoccaceae bacterium
CTCAACCCGGTGAACACGGCCGCGCTCGCCGCGACCGTCGTCGGGACCATCAGCGAGGACACCACGCCGGGTGCCCACAAGGTCCGGCACGTCGACCAGCGGCTCACGCTCCGAGCTCCGCAGGCCAACCCGCTCAACACGCTCATGCGCCGGATGCGGCGTGGCCAGCGTGCGACGCAGGAGAAGGTCGAGTGGGAGGAGGACGAGGTGCTTCCGCGCCTGACGCTGGCCACGGGCGGTGTCGCAGCGAGCGCCGCCGGCGGTACGTCCGTGATCCCGGTCTCCAACGCGGGCTACTACCTCCCGGACGACCTCCTGCTGCTCACGGCCAACACGACCGCCCCGGACGGGCTCGTCTACGTCGAGTCGATCAACACGGGCACGGGCCAGATCACGGTGCGCCGCTGGGACAACGTCTCCGGCGTCGCCTATGGCACCGTCCCGGCTATCGTCAACGGCGAGAAGCTCGTCCGGATGGGCAACCTGAAGGAGGAGGGCTACGGGTTCTCGGCGCCCCGCGCGACGATGCCGGTCACCGAGTTCAACTACATCAAGGAGACCGACGCGACGGTGGCCATGACGCGCCGCCGGCAGAACACGAAGAACTACACGGTCCAGGACTGGGAGCGCAGCCGCGACCGCCAGCTCTACGACTTCCTCTGCAACGAGGAGCTCGACCTGTTCTACGGCATCCGCGCCAAGAAGACGGTCACCAAGAACGGCGTGCCGGTCAACATCACGTCGATGGGTGGGCTCCAGAGCTTCAACATCCCGAAGCAGCTCACCTATTCGGCGGCCACGCTCTCGCAGCTCGACATCATCGAGTGGCACCGCGTGCTGTTCTCCGGCAACGCCGGCTCGGCCGTCCGCTACGCTTTCTGCGACCAGCAGTTCGCGGCCGACATGGCGAAGGTGCCGCTCGACCAGGTGCGCCGCACCGACGTCGAGAGCAACATCCTCAACTTCGGCGTGGTCGAGACGCGCATGCTCGGGATGGGCACGATCCGGTGGATTCCGAGCCAGGCGTTCGCCGTGGCCGGCAAGAGCCGCGTGGCCTGGGTCATCGACCTGGCCAACTGCGACTTCATCCCGTTCCTCGACATGGACACGACGACGCGCGGGAAGAAGGAGACCGGCCTGAACGTCGTCCAGGTCAACATCTCGGAGGCCTACACGACCAAGTGGGCCTACCTCGACACGCACATGCTCATCAAGGGCACGGCGTGACCACCTGCCCTGCACCGCGACGCGCGGTGCAGGGCTTCATCTGTTCGCAGAGCTGGGCCGGGACCGGCCCAACCGACGCCCTGCGCACGCCTGTAGCCGGAGGCGGCTGCATATGGACCAGACCTCTGACGCGCCGATCCGGAGCACGACGCTCTCGAACGGCGTCATCGTCACCCGCTACTCGGACCGCATCGACGTCGCGCTGCCGGACGGCACCGACGTCGACGTGCCGCTCGACTTCGCCGAGGCCACATTCGCGAGCACCGCGGCGAAGCTCTCGATCAACCGCCGCTTTCCCACCTTCCGCCGGCAGCAGGGCCACGGCGGCGCGCCGGTGGACATGGAGTCGCGCCCCGACCCGTTCCAGTTCGACGGCGGCGTCTACCCGGCCCCTGGCCAGACGATCACCGCTGCCGACTACGCCGAGCTCGTCACGCACCCGTTCTACGGGACCGACTTCACGCTCATCGAGCGGATCCCCGTGCCGGAGCCGGGCGGTGCCGTCTTCGGCGCGCCCGCGTCGGCGGCCGACCTGTCGGCCGACGCGCTCGTCGCCGAGCTCAACCGACGCGCTGCGGCTGGCGACCCCGTCGCGAGCGCCTTCCTGCAGGCTCAGGGCACGCTCGACGATGACCCCGACGTCCCGCTCTTCGACGACGAGGACTCGGACGACGAGGACTCGGACGACGAGACGCCTGCGGAGACGCCGGCACAGGCGCCGGCACAGACGCTGGCCGGCATCGGGGCGCCCGAGCCGCCCTCGGATCCTGTGACGGGCATCGACCGCATCACGCGGGGCAACGTCGGCGAGGCCGCTGAGGTGCTGCTGACCTACGCCCGCGAGATCGGCGACGCGCTCACGGTCCAGGACCTGCAGACCCGGAACGGTCGCGGCCTGTCCCTCGAGCGCGTCCGCACCGAGGCGGAGCGTCTGGGCGTCGCCTTCACGACGCTCAGCTAGCGCACCCGCGGGTTCGGCCAACCGGCGGTAA
>JAYWIE010000532.1:0-2218 GCA_043789155.1 Rubricoccaceae bacterium
GCGGGCCGCCGCGGCGCGGGCCGCCGCCGTCGTCGCCGAGGCAGCCCCCGACGGGCCGACGGGCCCGGCCGACTGGTCGCTACCGCTCACCTCCATCAGCGCCCTCCGCGCGGACGCCGACCGCGACTTCGTGCCCGACGCGGTCGGGAGGACCGTCGTCGTCGCCGGGCGCGTCACGGCCGGGACGGGCCTCGTCCGCGCCGACGTCGCCGAGATCTACATCCAGGACGGCACGGGCGGGCTGCGGCTGCTGCTCCCGCCGCGCTCGGCCCCGGTCCTCACCGGCGACAGCGTGATGGTGCACGGGACGGTCGGCTTCCGCTTCGGCATGGCCGAGATCGCCGCGCCGAGCCTGCGCGTCGCGGCGGGCCCGGCGCGGCAGCCCGAGCCGCTCGCCCTCCGCGACGAGGGGCTCCCCGGCGGGCGCTCCGGGCCGGACCTCGAGGGCCACGAGGGCGAGCTCGTCGAGCTCACCGGGACCGTGATCCAGGTCGACAGCGTCGCCTCGGGGCGCTCGCTCTTCCTCATGGCCGGCACGCAGGTCGTGCAGGTGTTCGCATACCGCATGCGCGCGGCGCAGGTCCACTTCGACGGCGTCCAGCCCGGCGACTACGTCCGCGTGCGCGGCATCGCGGCGCAGTTCGACCGCGCCGAGCCGTTCAACTCGGACTACGTCGTGTACCCGCTCGCCGAGGGCGACGTCGCGCGTGCCGGCATCTCGCCGCGCGCGATGCGCGTCGGCGCGGCCGTCGTGGCCGCGTTCCTGCTCGTGGCGCTGCTGTGGGCAGCCCTGCTGCGGCGCGAGGTCCGCCGGCGGACGACCGCGCTCCAGGCCTCCGAGGCCCGCTACGTCCACCTCTTCAACGCCGCGGCGGACCTCGTGTTCGTGCTCGACATCCCGCGCGGCGGCGCGCTCACGGCCGCCAACCGCGCCACGCAGAGCGCCTTCGGCACGGACCCCGACGGCCGCCTCGCGGGCGCGCCGCTGCTGCTCGCCGCCGTCGCGGACGCGCCCGCGGCCGTCGAGGCGCACCTCGCCGAGGCCACGCGCACCGGGGCCGCGACGCACGTGCTCGACCTCCGCTGCGCCGACGGCCGCGTCGTGCCGTACGAGGTCGCGACGCGGCGGCTGGACACCACGCAGGGCACGGCGCACGTCGCCGTGGCCCGCGACGTCCACGACCGCCGGCTCTACGAGAACGGCCTCGTCGAGGCGATGGAGACCGCCGAGGCCGCCCGCCGCGCCGCCGAGCGCGCGCAGGCCGCGGCCGAGGAGGCGGACCGCTTCAAGGGCACCATCTTCTCGAACCTCAGCCACGAGCTGCGGACGCCGATGACGGCCATCATCGGCTTCGCCGACATCCTCTGCGAGGAGGTCCCGGAGGACCTCCGCGAGCACGCCGAGATCATCCGGGCCAGCGGCGACCGCCTGCTGCGCACGCTCACCGACGTGCTGGACCTCGCGCGGCTGGACCGCCTCGACACGGGCACGACGGCCCACGAGCCGCCCGAGGCGCTCGACGCCGTCGCGGCCGTCCGCGCGGCCATCGCGGAGCACGCCGCGGCGGCGGCCGCGAAGGGCCTCGCGCTCCGCTTCGGGGCCGACGTGGCGGCCCTGCCCGTCGTGCACGAGCCCGACGCGCTGCGCCGCGTCGCGGCGCTGCTCGTCGACAACGCGGTCAAGTTCACCGAGCAGGGCGAGGTCCGGGTGTCCGTCCACTCCGCGCCCGAGTACTTCGCCGTCCGCGTGCAGGACACCGGCGTCGGGATGTCCGAGGCGTTCCTCGCCGAGGCCTTCGAGCCGTTCCGGCAGGAGTCCGACGGCGTCGACCGCAGCTTCGAGGGCACGGGCCTCGGGCTGACGCTCGCGCGCCGGCTCGCCAGCCGCATGGGCGGCGAGGTCCGCGTGTGGAGCCGCCCCGGCGAGGGCTCGCTCTTCGAGGTCGCCCTGCCGCGGACGTCGCCCGTGGCGGCCCTGCCCGTGGCGGCCCTGCCAGTGGCGGCCCTGCCCGCACCGGCCCTGACCGCACCGGCACTGACCGCACCGGCACTGACCGTAGACGTGCCGCTCGCGGAAGCGCCGCCCGTGGCCGAGCCGGCCGCACCCGCCCGCCCTGCCACCGTCTTCTCGTGATGGCCTCCGTGCTGACGCTCCTGCTCCTGCTCTCCGCCGCGCCGCCGGCCGCCGCGCCGCCGGCCGCCGCGCCGCCGGCCGCCG
>JAYWIE010000533.1:0-7828 GCA_043789155.1 Rubricoccaceae bacterium
CTCGCAGACGAGCCCGACGAGCCGCCGCGGCACGCCGGCGGCCTTCTGCGCCTGAAGGGCGTCGCGGCCGACGAAGTCCTTGGCGTCGGGCTTGACGACCCAGCCGAGCCCGGCCTCGAGCGGCGTCGTATCGTCCGTGAGCTCGTGGCCGTAGAGGCAGTAGCCGGCCTCGAGCCGGAGCGTGTCGCGCGCGCCGAGGCCCGCAGGCACGAGCCCGTGCTCCGCCCCGGCCGCCATGAGCGCGTCCCAGACCGCCGCGGCCGCCTCAGACTCGACGTACAGCTCGAGGCCGCTCTCGCCCGTGTAGCCCGTGTGCGACACGACGCCGAGCGCGGCCCCGGCGAGCGCGCCTGGCGCGGCCTGCTCGAAGTGGTAGTACGGCACGTGCGCGGCGCTGAAGCCGAACGCCGCCTCGAAGATGGCGAACGCGGCCGGCCCCTGGAGCGCGAGCAGCGCGACGTGGTCCGAGTCGTCCGTGAGCTCGCACTCGAAGCCGCCGTCGGCCCCGTCTCCGGCCGCGAGGACGGCGCGCGCGTGCGCCCAGTCCTTGGCGCGGTTCGAGGCGTTGACGACGAGCATGAAGTGGTCCGGCGCGAAGCGGTAGACGAGCAGGTCGTCCACGGCCCCGCCGCTCTCGTGGCAGAGGACGGCGTACATCGCGCGGCCGTCCGTGAGCGTCGCGGCGTCGTTGGTGACGAGGCGCTGCACGAAGGCCTCGGCCTGCGGGCCCCGGACCGTGAACTCGCCCATGTGGCTCACGTCGAACAGGCCGGCCGCCGCGCGCACGGCGCGGTGCTCGGCGAGGATGCCGCTGTACTGGATCGGCATGTCGTAGCCAGCGAACGGGGCCATCTTCGCGCCGAGGGCGACGTGGGCGGCGTGGAGCGGGGTCGTGAGGAGCGTCTCGGCGGGGGTCTCTGACACGGGGCGGCGGGGCAGGGGAGGGGCCTGCAAGCTAGCCGCGACGCCCGGCAGTCCGTCCCCGCGTCCGCCCTACCTTTCCGGCCCCCGGATTCCCGCGCCCGTGATCGACTTCCGCCTGCTCTCGGGCCAGCTCGACGGCTTCGCCGCCTACCGCCGACAGGAGGACGGCCGCCACGCGGCCCGCCTCGACGCCGCCTGCGACGCGCTCGGCGGCTGCGCCGAGTGGGAGGCCCTGACCGAGCTCGCGGCGAAGGCCACGACGGGCCCGCTGCGCGCGCTCCCGACGACCGACCCGCGCGCCACGCACGTCGCCCCGCCGCGCCCGCCGACGGTCACCGTCGTCGCGACCGACGGCAGCCAGATCTTCCCGGACCGCCACGTCGAGCCGGCGTGCTACCTGCTCAACATCGGCCGCGTCGCGCTGCACTACGGCACGCTGGACCCGCCCGTCATCGCCGCCGAGCCGAGCCTGCGCTACGCCGCGCAGGACATGGACGCCCTCGCCGAGGACGACGACCCGGCCGCCGCGCCCGACGTCTCGGCCGAGGTCGTCTCGGCCCTCCGCGACGAGCTCGAGCTGCGCTGGCTCTTCGACACCGCCCGCGACGAGCGCCGCTCCGGCCGCCCCATCGTCGCCCTGGCGGACGGCACGCTCATCCGCTGGATGCTGCGCGGCATGAAGAACCGCGCGCTCGAGGACACGCTCATCGCGCGCTACGTCGCCGAGCTCGAGCGCTTCCGCGCGGCCGGCATCCCGGTCGCGTCGTACGTCTCGCGGCCGGGCAACGCCGAGGTCGTCAACCTGCTGCGGCTGCACCGCGGCGAGGCCGACTGGGAGCCCGCGCCGGACTCGCTGCGCGGCCTGCTGGACCGCCACCTCTTCGAGCGCACGCTCGCCCCGGCCGCGCGCTCGGCCGTGTTCCTCTCGCGCAGCAAGGTCCTGGACCAGTACGGCCCGCACCGCATCGCCGCGTTCTACGTCCGCGTGTGCGCTGCCGACGGCGCGCCGGTCGAGGTCGGCCGCGTCGAGATGCCCGAGTGGGCGACGCGCGTGCCGGGCTGGGTGGGCCTCGTGCACGCGGTCGTGCTGGACCAGGCGGCCAAGGGCGGCGGCTACCCGGTGATCCTGCAGGAGGCGCACCAGCGCGCGGTCGTCCGCGCCGAGGAGACCGAGATCTTCCACCGCATCCTCGCCCGCACGCTCCGCGCCGGCGGCGGGACGGTCCCGACGTACTCGGGCAAGGCCGTCTCGAAGCGCGGGCCCCGCGTCTGATACCAGATCCGGCCGCGGCGCGCTCGGCGAGCACGCCCGACCTGAGCTGCGGTCCCGCGACGGGCACGGCCCAGGTAGGGACGCCTCGCCGAGGCGTCCGCGGTCCGAGCGGTCATCGGGCAGAGCGCTGCCGGAGTCGGTGCGAGCGGCTGCGCAGTGCCGTCGTCGGGGCCGTCCGGCGTGCCCGCCGGCAATAAGCCGGAGCGGGTCCCGTTCCCGGCAGACTGCCCGGCGGAGGCCCCGCCCGGCCGTCTTCGCCGTTTCCTGCACCCGCCGTCGGGCCGCCGCGCGCTAGCTTCGCGCGGCCTGCCTGACCCGACCCCGACGCCCGTTTTGCGATCTGCTCCCGGCTACGCGCGCCCCGCCGCGCGCCACTGCTGCCTCGGCCTACTGTCAGGGGTCACCCTGCTGCTCGCCTTCGGGTCCGCCCTCACGCCCGCTGCGGCGCAGACGCCGGCCGCGCCGCCGGCGGCCACGCCCTACGAGATCCTCGCCGTGACCGTCGAGGGCGCGACCGACGAGGCCAGCGCCAGCCTCGCGCGCCAGATCAGCGGCCTCCGCCCCGGCGCGCAGGTCCAGTTGCCGTGGGACCCCAGCTTCTCCGAGGCCGTCCGCGGCCTCTACACGCGCGGCACCTACTCGGACGCCGCCGTGGTCGTGTCGCAGGTCGTCGGGCAGGGCGTGTTCCTGACCGTCCGCGTGACCGAGCAGCCCAAGCTCGCCGGCTACACCGTCACCGGCATCAGCTCGGGCGACCAGGACGACCTCCGGGACCAGATCCCGCTGCTGCGCGGCCGCGCCGTGCGCGCGGCGGACACCGAGCGCGGCCGGCTCGCCATCGAGGCCTTCCTGCGCGGCAAGGGCTACCGCACCCCGACCGTCACCGTGACGCAGACGCCGTCGGCCGACGGCCGCGTCGACGTCGCGTTCGCGGTCGAGCGCGGCCGCCGGCAGGCCATCCGCGCCGTCGAGTTCGCGGGCAACACTGCCTTCTCCGACGGGACGCTGAGCCGCCAGATGAAGGGCACGAACGCGCGCCGGTGGTGGCGCTTCTGGAAGGGCTCGACCTTCCGCGACGAGGCCTTCCAGACGGACCTCGAGGCGCTGATGACGTTCTACAAGGACCGCGGCTACTACGGCGCGCGCGTCGTGAGCGACTCGGTCTACACCCGCCCCGAGGACGGCGGGCTCGTCGTCCAGGTGACCCTCGAGGAGGGGCCGCGCTACCACGTCCGCAACGTCGACTTCGAGGGCAACACGCTCTTCACCGACGCGCAGCTCGCCTTCGCGCTCGGCATCGAGCGCGGCGACGTCTACAACGCGACCCGCATCGAGGACAACCTCAACTACACCGCCGCCCACTCGGACGTCCGCAGCCTCTACAACGACCGCGGCTACCTCCAGTTCAACGCCGTCCCGCAGACGACCGTCGTCCCGGGCGACTCGCTCGACCTCGCCTTCGAGATCAACGAGGGCGACGTCTACGAGTTCGGGCAGGTCACCATCGCCGGCAACACGCGCACCAAGGACTACGTCATCCGGCGCGAGATCAGAACGGTGCCCGGCCAGCCCTACAGCCGCGCGGCCATCGAGCGCAGCATCCGCGAGCTCACGGCGCTCAACTACTTCGACCCCGCCAGCTTCGCCGCCGGGCCGGGCTTCGACGTCGACGACGAGGGCAACACGGTCGACCTCACGTACCGGCTGACGGAGAAGAGCTCGGACCAGCTCGAGCTCTCGGGCGGCTGGGGCGGGGCCGGCACGGGCCTCATCCTGACCGCGCGCGTCACGTTCGCCAACTTCTCGGTCCAGAACCTGCTCCGCGGCCGCGGCAACCCGATGCCCTCGGGCGACGGCCAGCAGCTCTCGCTCCAGATCCAGACCTACGGCCGCATCCAGCAGGTCTACTCGTTCTCGTTCACCGAGCCGTGGTTCCGCGGCCGCCAGACGCCCGCCGGCTTCTCGGTCGGCTACTCCAACTACGCCCCGCGCAACAGCGCCACGCGCGTCGCGCGCGGCTTCGGGCGCGTCTTCTACCGCCAGCGCCTGCGCTTCCCGGACGACTACTTCCTCGCCGGGACCGACCTCGGCTTCCAGGTCTACGGCATCTCGGGCGTCAACAACCAGAGCAACTTCGGCGGCCTGCCCGAGGGCACGAGCCGCGAGCTGACCATCGCCGAGTCTATCACGCGCAACGCGCTCGACAACCCGCAGCTGCCGACCGCCGGCTCGAGCCTCGGGCTCACGCTCACCGTCGCGCCGCCGATCCCGGGCTTCATCCAGTACGCCAAGGCGGACTTCACCAACGCCTGGTACACGCCCATCGGGCCGCGCCTCTCGGCGTCCGTCCGCACGCGCTTCGGCTACATCGGCTCGCTCACCGGCGACGACGTCCAGTTTCAGCGCTACCTCATCGGCGGGACGGCGCTCGAGGCCAACGGCAACGCCGGCGGCATCAACGGCTTCGGCAAGGACCTCGTGTTCATGCGCGGCTACCCGCTCCAGTCCATCGGCCCGCGCCAGGACGGCAACCCTGTCGGCGGGCGCATCCTGAACAAGTACCAGGCCGAGGTGCAGTGGCTCGCGCTCCAGTCGCCCCAGCTCACGTTCGCGCCGTACCTCTTCCTCGACGCCGCCAACACCTGGGACGGCTTCTCGGACTACGACCCCTCGCGCCTCTACCGCTCGGCCGGCGTCGGCGCGCGCGTCTTCCTGCCGATCCTCGGGCTCGTCGACCTGACCTACGGCCGCCAGATCGACCGCTTCGATCCGTCCAGCGTCCTCGGCTCTAACGAGAACGGCCTGCCGAAGTGGGACTTCCAGTTCACGCTCGGCGGCGGATCGTGATGCTGTTGCAGGTGAGCATGTGACAGGTGGCACGTGGAAATGCCCGACGTCCGGCTCAGAGCACCTGCCACCTGTCACCTGCACACCTGTCACCCGCTCCTTCATGACCCGATTTCTAGCCCTGGCCGCGTTCGCTGTCGTGCTCGCCGGGCCGGCTGCGGCCCAGCAGAAGCTCGGCTACGTGGACTCCGAGCGCATTCTCGCGCTCATGCCCGAGTACCGCACGGCCCAGCAGGACGTCGACCGCCTCGCGACGCAGTGGCAGGCCGAGGTCGACGCGCTCGGGCGCGAGGCGGAGACGCTCCAGGCGGACTACGCCGCCCGCGAGCTGCTCTACACGTCTGAGGAGCGCACGCGCGGCCTCGACGAGATCGCCACTCGCCGCCAGGCGACCGACGCGCTGCGCCGCCGCTACTTCGGCCCCGAGGGCGAGCTCTTCCGCGAGCAGCAGTCGCGCCTGCGGCCCGTCCAGGAGCGGCTGCTCGCCGCGGTCGAGACCGTCGCGACGGCCGGCGACTACGACTTCATCTTCGACCGCTCGGGCGAGTTCGTCTTCCTCTACACGCGCGTCCGCAACGACGTCACGGACCGCGTGCTCGACGCGCTCGGCCTGACGGTCGGGGCCGGCGGCGCGCGCCCCGCCGGCACGCCGCCCGGCACGCCGCCCCCCGGCGGTGACCTCTAGAGCCCCCCGCGCGGCTCCACTCACGGGCTCCACCCACGGGCTCCGGCCCCGACTCCCTCCACGCTTCTCCTCTTCGATGACCGCTCGACTCCTCGGCGCGCTCGCGCTCGCCCTCGTCCTCCCCGCCGCCGCGCAGGCGCAGGCCGCCTTCAAGGTCGGCTTTATCGACACCGACCAGATCGTGGTCCGCACGCCCGAGTACGCGCAGGTCCAGACGCGCCTCGAGGCTGAGCAGGCGAGCGTCGGCACACGCGTCCGCTTCGCCCAGGACTCGCTCAACACCGTGCTCCAGGCCAAGCTCGCCGACTACGAGACCTTCCGCACGAGTGCCCTCGCGACGCCCGACGCGCGCCGCACGCGTGAGACGGAGATGCTCCAGCTCCAGGGCCTCATCGAGCAGGTCGAGCAGCAGGGCCTCCAGTACCTCCAGTACGTCAACGCGCGCCTCATCCAGCCCATCCTGGACCGCGTCGACGGCGGCATCCGCGCCGAGGCCGCCGCGCAGAGCATCGACCTCGTCGTCCCGAACACGGCCAACAACGCGCCCGTCGTGCTCTACGCCTCCGAGCGCGTCGTGGACATCACCGAGGCCGTCATGCGCCGCCTCGGCATCGACCCCAACACGCCGGTCCCGGGCCAGACGCCCCCGACCGCCCCGGGCGCGCCCGCTGCCCCGGGCGCGCGCCCGACCGCCCCGGGCAACTGAGCCGGCCCACGGCGTTCCCGGCTGTGCGGGCACCGGCCGTCTAGCCGGTGCCCGCGCTCGTATTCTGCAGGCCCCGCCGCGGCCCCGCCGCCCCGACCCGATGAGCACGCAGACCGTGCCGACGCAGGCCGTCCCGACGCCTGTCGTGACGCCGCTCGGCGTCACCGGCAACGACACCACGCGCCGCGTCACGACGCAGACGCTGCACGAGATGAAGGCGGCCGGCACGCGCGTGGCCATGCTGACGGCGTACGACTACACCTCGGCGCGCCTGCTCGATGCCGCCGGCGTCGACGTGCTGCTCGTCGGCGACTCGGCCTCGAACGTGATGGCCGGCCATGAGACGACGCTGCCGATCACGCTGGACCAGATGGTCTACCACGCGCAGTGCGTCGTCCGCGGCGTCACGCGCGCGCTCGTCGTGGTGGACCTGCCGTTCGGCTCGTACCAGGGCAACTCGCGTGAGGCGCTCGCCTCGGCCATCCGGGTTATGAAGGAGACCGGCGCGCACGCGATCAAGCTCGAGGGCGGCCGCGAGGTCGCCGAGTCCGTCCGGCGCATCCTCGACGCCGGCATCCCGGTCATGGGCCATCTCGGCCTCACGCCGCAGTCGATCTACCAGTTCGGGACCTACCGCGTCCGTGCCCGCGAGGACGGCGAGGCGGAGCGGCTGCGCGAGGACCTCCGCCTGCTCGACGAGGCCGGCGTCTTCGCCGTCGTGCTCGAGAAGATCCCGGCCGCGCTCGCGCGCGAGCTCACCGAGGCCACGCACGCCCCGACGATCGGCATCGGGGCCGGGCCGGACTGCTCGGGCCAGGTCCTCGTCACCCACGACCTGCTCGGGCTCACCAAGGAGTTCCACCCGCGCTTCGTCCGCCGCTACGCCGCGCTCGCCGACACCATCGTGGAGGCCGTCGAGCACTACGTCGCGGACGTCCGCGCCGCCGGCTTCCCGAGCGAGGAGGAGAGCTACTAGGAGAACGGTTTAAGGTCTAATGTTTAAGGTTGGCGCACAGTCATCCTGAGAGTTAAGCCTTAGACATCAAACCTTAAACCGCATTTCTGTATGTCCGACGTCCTCGACGCCCCCGCCGACCGGCCGCTCATCCTGCTCTGCAACGACGACGGCATCGACGCGGCCGGCATCACAGCGCTCGCGCGTGCGCTCGACGGGCTCGGCACGCTCGCCGTCGTCGCCCCGTTCGAGGAGCAGAGCGCCGTCGGCCACGCCATCACGGTCCGGATGCCGATGCGCGTCCACGACTGGCCGTTCGAGGGCGCGGGCGGCCGTCTCTGGGCCCGCGCCGTCACCGGCACGCCCGCGGACTGCGTCAAGATCGCGGTCCAGCGGCTGCTGCCGCGCCGGCCGGACCTCGTCGTGTCGGGCATCAAC
>JAYWIE010000534.1:0-2213 GCA_043789155.1 Rubricoccaceae bacterium
ACGGCCCCCGAGGCCCCGGCGAGCACGACGGCCTGCCCGTTCGTGCGCGAGACGACGTTGAAATCGGCGTCGTAGACCGTCCGGCCGGTGCAGAAGACCCACACCTCGCCGTCGCCGTCGGCGAGCAGCGCCCGCGGGCCGTCGCAGCCGACGTCGACCGTCTGGACGACCGTGTTGTTGACGGCCGAGACCACACGGACGTCGCGGCCGGCCCCGAGATTCCACGTCGCGACGTAGACGCGGTTGCCGACGGCCGCGACGCCCTCGGGCCCGTCGCCGACCTGGATCGCCGGCCCGGCAATGCCCGTCGCGAGCGCGACCGGCGTCACGGAGTAGGTGTAGAAGTTGGACACGTAGCCCGTCCCGCCGACGATAGCCATCGAGCGCGGCGTGCCGACGGTGATCTGCTGCGTCCGCTGGCCCGTGCGGAGGTCCACGACGTCGATGCGGCCGGTGTTGGCCGAGAACGAGTCGCTGAAGTTGAGCAGCGTGTAGAGGCGGTCGCCCGAGACGACGAGGCTCTGGACGAGCCCGCCGAGGTTGGGCACGGCGTCCTGCGTCGGCGTCCCCGTGGCGACGTCGATGCGCGTGACGGAGCCGCCGTTGTCCGAGAAGATGCCCTGGTTGCCGACGTAGATGCCGGCCGTGGCAGGCGTGTCGGTCGTAGAGTCGCAGGCGGTAAATGCGAGCGATGCGAGGACGAGGAGGGAGAGGCGGCGCATGGGTGTCATCGGAGGTCGAGGGTGAGGCGGAGCCGGGCGTTGCGCGGCGGCATGGCGTACGAGCGGACGCTCTCGTAGCGGGCGTCCAGGAGGTTGTCGAGCGCGAGGCCGAGCGCGAGCACGCCCGCGCCGACGCGGCGCGTCGCGCGGATCTGCGCGCCGACGACGGCGTGGGCCGGCAGCGGCAGCGAGCCCGAGGCGGTCGTCGGACGCGACCCGACCGCGCTCACGCCGACGTCGGCGCGGAAGGCTCCGCGGGCAGCGCCGGCCCACAGCCGGGCCGTCCACCGGGGCGAGTAGCGCAGGCGGAAGCCGGTATCGGCGTCGCGCGCGTCGAGCAGCGACAGGGCCGTGCCGCCGTCGAGCAGCGTCCGCCCGACGAGGCGCGCCGCGCCGGCCGTCGCCTCCGCGCCGCGCGCGCGGGCGCGGGCGACGTTCTCGGGGCTCCAGACGGCGCTCGCGCCACCCGTATGAGGTCGCCACACGATGAGGTCGCGCGTGCGCGAGGCGAAGGCGGTGAGCTCGGCGTGCGCGCGGCGCGCCTGCCACGCGACGCCGGCGTCGGCCGTCACGCCGGACTCCGGCCGCAGGCCCGGGTTGCCGCCGGGCGACCAGAAGCGGTCGTTCAGCGTCGGCATGCGGAAGGCGCGGCCGGCGCTCGCGCGCACGGTCAGCGCCGGCGACGCGGCCACGGCGACGCCGAGCTGCGGGCTCAGCGCGGCCCGGCGCGCGGCGCGCTCGGGCACGTAGACGTCGGCCCGGAGAACCGGGAACAGGGTCGCGCGCCCGACGCGGCCGACGGCCGAGATGCCGGCCCCGACGGCGCGGTCGCGCGCGCCGCCGGAGCCACCCGAAACGCCGGGGCCGGCGAGGCTCGGGTGCTCGGCGCGGCCCTCGGACGCCGCCGCGAGGGCCGTGACGGCCCATCCCGACGCGATCCGGTCGGCCGTCGCCGAGACGTCGAGCGCGAGCGTCCGCGTGCGGCCGGTCTCGTCGAGCGCGTCGGGGCGCGCGGCCGGGAAGGGGCTCGCGTAGCGGAGGCGCGTGCGCGTCGCGGCGAGGGCGATGTCGGCGTGGCCCCACCGCGTCCGGCGCGAGGCCATTGTGGCGAGGCGCGCGAGGCGGTCCCACTGCCGCGCGCCGACGACCGCGCCGGCGTCGGGCCCGGCCTGCGTGCCGGCCTGCGTGCCGGCCTGCGGGACGGCCGCGCCGCCGAGGCCGCGCTCGGCATCGGCGAGCCAGAGGCTGAGCCCGGCGTGGCCTCCGGCACCGTCGACGCGGAGCAGGCCGACGGCGCTCACCTGGCGGCCGTCCCAGCCCGCGCGGCGCACGAGCGGCGACCCGATGCGCGTCACGTCCGGCACGGCGTAGTCGCCGTCGGTCTGCGCGGCCTCGCCGGCGACGGTCGCCGAAAGAGCGCCGATGCGCGCGACGCCACGGCGGACGTCGGCACGCGCGGTGAGGCGGCGCTCGCCCCACGCGCCGGCTTCG
>JAYWIE010000535.1:0-2212 GCA_043789155.1 Rubricoccaceae bacterium
CGCGGGCTACTCCGCCGCCGGCGTCGCCGGCGGCGAGACGCGCTTCTCGGTGCCGGTCGCGCTCGCGGCGATCCTGCTCACGATCTCGTTCGACAGCCGCGTCGGCTCGTTCGCCACGATCACGCTCGCGCTCGTCGGCGGGCTCGTGTTCGGCTTCGACTTCGAGTTCACGTTCGCGACGCTCATCGTCGGCGTGCTGGCCGTGTTCTCGGTCCGCGACGTCAAGAGCCGGTCGCAGCTGCTGGCCTCGGCCGGGCTCGTCGCCCTGGCGTACGGCGTGGTCGTGACGGGCTACGCGCTGCTCCGGGCGGACCCGTTCACGGACCGATTCGCCGCGCAGGCGCTCGCCTCGGCGATCCACGGGCTGCTGCTGCTGCTCGCGGCACCGCTGCTGTGGGGCATCGAGCGCGCCTTCGGCGTGACGACGGACCTGACGCTGCTCGAGCTCTCGGACACCAACCGGCCGCTGCTCAAGGAGCTCTCGGTCCGCGCGCCGGGCACGTTCAACCACTCGCTCCAGGTCGCCAACCTCGCCGAGGCCGCGGCCGACGCCATCGGGGCCAACGCGCTCCGCGTCCGCGTCGGCGCGCTCTACCACGACATCGGCAAGATGCTCAAGCCCGAGTATTTCGTCGAGAACCAGCGCCCGGGCGAGAACCCGCACACTCAGATCAAGCCGTCGATGTCGGCGCTCGTGATCGCGGCGCACGTCCGCGACGGGCTCGACCTCGGCCGCCAGAGCCGCCTGCCGCAGGTCGTGCTGGACTTTATCGCGACCCACCACGGGACGTCCGTGATGGAGTACTTCTTCCGCAAGGCCGAGGAGCAGAACGGCCCCGAGGACGCCCCCGTGGACCCCGGCGACTACCGCTACCCCGGCCCGCGGCCGTTCACGACCGAGCACGCCATCGTGATGCTCGCCGACTCGGTCGAGGCCGCGAGCCGCAGCCTCGAGCGCCCGACGCCGCGCCGGCTCGAGTCGCTCGTCGAGTCCATCGTCGCCTCGCGCATCGCCGCCGGCCAGCTCGACACGTGCGCGCTGACGTTCCAGGACGTCGCGCGCATCAAGGAGACGTTCCTCGCGATGCTCGCGGGCATCTACCACTTCCGCGTGCGCTACCCCGGCCAGGAGCCGGAGAAGGACGACGACGCCGAGCCGGTCGCCGTGGCGGACATCCGGGAGCCGTGAGGGGGATGGGGGATGGGGGATGGGGGATGGGGGATGGGGGATGGGGGATGGGGGATGGGACCGGGCCGTCCCATTTTGTTCCGACCGTGCGCCCCGTAGAGACGCCCCGCTGGGACGTCTTTCCCCTCCCGTATGCCCCGATGTCCACGACGTCCGCCGCCCCGGACGTCACCGGGCACCGCCGTCCCGGACGTCACCGGACGTCACCGGACGTCGCCGCGCCGGACGTCGCTGCCCTCGGACGTCACCGCGCCGGCCGCGTCAGGCCGCGTCGCGGATGAGCGCCGCGACGGCGTCGCGGTGGCTCAGCACGGCCAGCAGCAGCACGTCGCCGGGCTCGGCCCACGCGAGCGCGGCGGCCGTCGCCGCGGCCGGGTCCGCGAACGCCGCGACCGTCGCCGCGTCGACGCCGGCACCCGTGAGCGCGCGCGCGAGGACGGCCGGGACCTCGCCCGGCTGCCGGCCGCGGAGGTAGTCCGGCAGGTCCGCGAGGTGCGTGCGGTCCGCCGCGAAAGGCCGCGCCGCGTCCGCGATGCGCGCGACGTCGGCGTCGGGGCGGTCGCCGGCGGCCGAGAGCAGGATGAGGCGGCGGCGGGCCGGGAGCTGCCCCGCGAAGGCGACGAGTGCGGCGAGCCCGTGCGCGTTGTGCGCGTAGTCCACCACGACCGTCGCGCCGCGGACGGTCCAGACGTTCGAGCGGCCGGGGTTGTCCGAGGCGTCGCCGCGGAAGGCGCGCAGGCCGGCCGCGAGCGCGGCGTCGGGCAGGCCGAGCGCGGCCCCCGTGGCCGCGGCCGAGAGCGCGTTGAGGACGTTGTGGCGCGCCGCGCCGCCCACCGCGGCCGGCATCTCGGCGACGGCCACGAGCGGCGTCCACGCGCCGCCGCGGCGCAGCGCCACGTGCCCGTCCACGACGGCCGCGGCCGGGCCGGTGCCGGCGAGGCGCGGGTGCTCGGGGTCGAGGCTCACCCAGACGAGCCGGAGCGCGGCGAGCGCGCCGGCCTGCCGGTCGGCCTCCGCGCACGT
>JAYWIE010000536.1:0-2210 GCA_043789155.1 Rubricoccaceae bacterium
GAATCCATCGGGTGCCGGAAAAGGCTGGATTCCCGCCTTCGCGGGAATGACGGTGAATATGGGCTGGTGTGCGGGTTGAGAACTTAGCGACCCTGCCCCGCGGGGGGGCGGCAAGACCGATCCCCCCTTCGCCAAACAGCTTCTGAGCGGCAGCGAAGGATCTCGACGCGGCCACGGTGCCCGACGCCACCGGCGGCGACGACGCGCCGGTCGCGTCGAGATCCTTCGCCTTCGGCCGCTTCGCGGCCTCCGCTCAGGATGACACGTCGGCAAGGGACGTGCTTCCCCGAGCAGTTTCTGAGCGGGCCCGGGCGGGCCAACCGGACAGGCGCGCCTGGTGCAGACGTACCAGGCGCGCCGCGCCATGCAGCGACTACCTTCACGGTTTCTCTGCATCCAGCGCCCGCCGTGCCCGACGTCCGCCCGCTCCGGATCGCCCTCGTGTCGCCGCGCGGGCCGCTGTACCGCCACCGCGGCGGCGCGTGGAAGCGCCAGATGCGCTACGCGCCGCTGACGCTGACGACGCTCGCGGCCCTCGTCCCGCCCGACGTCCCGACCGAGGTCCGGCTCTACGACGAGGGCGTCGCGGACCTGCCCGGCGACCTCGACGCGGACCTCGTCGGCATCAGCGCCATCACGGGCACGGCCCCGCGGTCGTACGCGCTCGCGGACCGGCTCCGGGCGCGCGGCGTGCCGGTCGTGCTCGGCGGCGTCCACCCGACGCTCGTGCCGGACGAGGCGCAGCGCCACGCCGACGCCGTCGTGACGGGCTACGCCGAGGACACGTGGCCCGAGCTCGTCCGCGACGCCGCACAGGGCCGCCTCCGCGACCGCTACGCGCAGGCCCCGGGCCTGAGCCTCGCCGGCCGCCCGCACGCCCGCCGCGACCTCAACCCGCCGGGCCGCTTCGCGACGGCCCACACCGTCGAGGCCACGCGCGGCTGCCAGCACCGCTGCGACTTCTGCGTCGTCCCGACGGCGTGGGGCGGCCCGATGCAGCGGCCCGTCCACGAGGTCGTCGACGACGTCCGCCGGATGGGCGCGCGCCGGCTGCTCTTCCTCGACCTCAACCTCATCGCGGACGTCCAGTACGCGAAGGCGCTCTTCGAGGCGCTCGTGCCGCTGCGGCTCACGTGGGCCGGGCTCGCCACGACGCTCATCGCGCACGACGACGAGCTGCTCGAGCTCGCGACGCGCTCGGGCTGCCGCGCGCTCCTGATCGGCTTCGAGTCGCTCGGGGCCGACACCCTGGCGTCGACGCACAAGCGCTTCAACGCCGCCCACCCTGGCGGGGGCCGCGACGCGCCGGAGGCGGCGTACCGGGTCGTGCTGGACCGTCTCCACCGCGCCGGCATCGCCGTGATGGGCTGCTTCGTGTTCGGCTTCGACACCGACGACGCCGACGTCTTCGCGCGCACGGCCGCGTTCGTCCACGACGCCTGCATCGACCTGCCGCGCTTCGCCGTGCTGACGCCGTTCCCGGGCACGCCGCTCTACGCGCGCCTCAAAGCCGAGGGCCGCATCCTCACCGACGACTGGGAGCTCTACGACGGGCAGCACGTCGTCTTCCGGCCCGCGCAGATGACGGCGGACGCGCTCCTGCGCGGGACCGAGCGCGTGTGGAAGCGGACGTACCGCTACTCGGCCATCGCGCACCGTCTGCTCGGCTCGCGGACGCAGCTCGGCCTCGCGCTCGGCACCAACCTCGGCTACCGCTACTACGCGCACCGGCTGCACGAGTACTACACGTGCGACTGGAGCCTCGGCCTCGCGCCCGAGCGCCCGGCGCGCGCCGCGGCCTGATGGAAACGCCTACGCGCCACACCGCCGCCGCCGTCCCCGGGGGCGTCCGCCGCCCGCGCGCCTTCGCCGACGCCCGCGTCGTCGGGCCGCAGTGGGCGGCCGTGGCCGCGAGCCGGAGCGTCCGCCCGGGGCGCGTCGTGGCGGCCGAGGCGTGGGGCGGCCGGCTCGCCGTCTGGCGCGACGCGGCCGGGACGGCGCACGTCTGGGACGCGCGCTGCCCGCACCTCGGGGCCGACCTCGCCGGCGGCCGGGCCGACGGCGACGGGCTGACGTGCCCGTTCCACGGCTGGCGCTTCGGCGCGGACGGCCGCTGCCTCGGCAGCCCTGGAGCGGACGCGCGCCGCCGCGTCCGCGCGTTCCCGGCCGAGGAGCGCTGGGGCCTCGTCTGGGCCTTCAACGCGCCCGCG
>JAYWIE010000537.1:0-7780 GCA_043789155.1 Rubricoccaceae bacterium
CGCCTTCGCCGCCCGCGACGCCGGGACGCCGTTCCTGGTCGTCGCCGTCCGGATGGAGGCGGCCGCGGCCGAGGGCGCGCACTTCTTCGCCGTCGCCGACGGCCTGCGCCGCGGCCTGCGCCCGGCCGACCGCATCCTCGTGGACCTGCCGCGCCGCCGCGCCGTCGTCGCGCTCCCCGGCGTCGGGGCCGAGGGCGCGTCCGCGCTGTTCGCCAGCCTTCAGGGGCACCTCCGGAGCACGCTCGGGCCCGAGGCCGAGGCCGTCCTGCGCGCCGTCGGTGCCGTCTCCGTCCCGGACGGCCAGCCCTTCACGTCGACGCCGGACCTGATGGCCTACGCCTTCGAGTCGTGACGGCGGGGGATGCGGGATGAGGGATACGGGATGGGAGAGAGGCGTCCTGCGCAGTCCGACTCGTTCCGTCCTTAATCCTCTCACAGCGCTTGCGTTCGGCCGAGCGTCGTCACGAGGTCGCCGATGCCGACCGGGCCGTGGCGGTAGAGCAGCGGCTCGCCGAACTCGGCCCCGATGCGGTAGCCGAAGCTGCGCGCGCGCGCCTCGACGAACTGCATGAAGGCCGGCGACGAGATGAACGTCGCCGGGCCGTCGTCCGCGGCGTCGAACTGCGTCGCGAAGGCGCGCATCGCGCGTATGCGCTGCTCCCAGACGGACGAGACGTCGACGACGAACGTCGGCTCGAACTCGAGCGTGTTCATGTAGTGGAGGACGTGGCTCGGGCGGTGCGGCCTCTGCGGCGCGCCGTCCATCCCCGTCGTCGCGAGCATGGCGAGGCCGCTCGCGAAGAGGGCGTCGCCGGCGAGGCGGGCGGCGTCGCCGTGGTCCGGGTGGCGGTCCTCGGGCGCGTTGATCAGCACGATGCTCGGGCGCGTGGCACGGACCGCCTGCACGACGAGCCGCTGCGCGTGCTTGGTGTTTCGGATCTCGCCGTCGGGCAGGCCGAGGTTTCGGCGGAACGCGAGGCCGAGGATCTCGGCGGCGGCGGCCGCCTCGGCCGCGCGCGTCTCGGGCGTGCCGCGCGTGCCCATCTCGCCGCGCGTGAGGTCCAGGATGCCCGTGCGGTAGCCCTGCGCGCGGAGCAGGCACATCGTCCCGCCGGCGCTCAGCTCGACGTCGTCGGGGTGGGCGGCGATGGCGAGGACGTCGAGCGGGGCGTCGGGGTCGGCGGAGAGGTCTGGCACGGGCAGGCGGGAGTGGGCGGGGCGGAATATCTCCCGGCCGTGCCGCACGGACCGGGCTCCGCGCGCCCCGTGACCCGCGCGAGGCGGGACGGCGCAGTGCGAGACGGCGCAGTGCAGGACGTCCGGGCTACTCTCCAGAGTGGCCGCGGGCTTCGACCGACGCCAGCAGGCGGGCCGCGAACCCGCCCGCGGCGGCGGCGCGGCGCACGAGCGCCAGCGACGCCTCGCGACCCGGACCGCGCGCGACGAGCGGCAGCACGCCCCGCCCCGCGGCGTCGCCGGGGACGGGCAGCAGGCGGCCCGCGGCCCCGTTCGGCGGGGCCTCGAGCGCGTACACGACGGCGTGGAGGCCGGCCTCGGCCGCCGCGCCGAGGCACATCGCGCACGGCTCGAGCGTCGTCACGAGCACCGACCCCGGCGGGACGCCGCCGGCGAGCGCGCCGAGCGCCTCGGTCTCGGCGTGGCGCAGGCGGCCTTCGGAGCCGCGGTTGCGGCCGCGCGCGAGGACGGTCCCGGCCGAGTCGGCGACGACGGCCCCGATGGGCGCGTCGCCGGCGTCGAGCGCCGCCTCGGCCTCGCGCAGCGCCTCGGCCGTGAGCGCGCCGAGCACGTCGGCCGTGAGCGCGCCCGGGCCCGGCGCGGCGGCGTCGAGGGCCGCGTCGAAGGCGTCGGCGAGGGCCTCGGCCGAGGCGAACGTGGCGCGGGCCCCGGCCGTCGCGAGCTCCGTCTCGGACGCCCGCCACGTCGCGACGCCGACGAAGGCGACGCCGGCGCGGCGCGCGGCATCGCCGTCGAACACGGTGTCGCCGACGAGCGCGCAGGCCGCCGGCGGGACGCCGAGCTTCCGCGCGGCGACGAGCAGGACGTCCGGCGACGGCTTGCTCGCGTCGGCGTCCGACGCCGTCGTGACCACGTCGACGCGCTCGCGCAGGTCGACGCCGGCGCTCGCGAACGTCGCGTCGAGGTCGGCCTCCGTGGACGACGACGCGAGGGCGAGGCGCAGGCCGCGCGCGCGCGCACCGGCGATGAGGCGCTCGGCCACATCGAACAGGCGGAACGGCGTTTCGGCGGCGATCTGGTCGAAGTGGCGGGCGACGGCCTCGCGGAAGGCGTCGCCATGCTCGGCCTCGAAGGCCGGGCCGAAGACGTCGGGCGTCAGCAGGTCTCCGCCCTTGCCGATCTCGCGGTCGATGCGGTCGCGCGGGACGCGGACGTCGAACTCGGCCGCGGCGCGGACCATCGACTCGGCATGGGCGGCGTTGGCGTCGACGAGCGTGCCGTCGAGGTCGAGCAGGAGCGCGGCGAGGGCCATGTCGGACTCTGGAAGGAGGGCGTGAGGAACGCCGCATCGGGGCGATCGCCTCCCGTCTCGGCGCATCTGGGGGTTTCCCTGCCTGCGGCCAGGAGCGCCGCGCCACGCGCAGCGGGGCGCACGGCTGGGGCCGCCGGCGGACCGCGCCGGCGTGCTAGTTTTGGCCGGCCCGCTGCTGCATTCGCTCCGGGCCACTCAGCATCCATGATCCCAGCACTGACCGTGTCCGACCTCACCGAACCCGCCGACGCCACGCCCGCCGCCCCTGCCGCCGACTCCGCGGCGCTGTCGCCCGGCGCGCAGGCGATGCTCTTCGTCGACTACCAGAGCCTGCACCACTACCTCAAGGGCCGGACCGAGGCCGGCGGCTCGACGGCCGACCTCGCCGGGCAGCTCTTCGCCGCGCTGCGCGAGCACCTCGCCCGCAGCGGCGACCGCATCGTCCGCGGCCGCGCCTACGCCGACTTCGGCGCGCTCGACGACCACGCGCGCCACGTCCAGCGGCTGCTCTACCTCAACGGCATCGAGCCCGCGTTCGTCCCGGCGACGACGCACCGCAACACGACCGACCTCCAGCTCGCCGTCGACGTGATGCAGGCCGTGCAGGCGCACCCCGAGACGGGCGTGTTCGTGCTCGTCTCGGGCGACCGCGACTACGTGCCGGTCGTGCAGGCGCTCGTCGGCGCGGGCCGGCGCGTGGTCGTGGTCGGCTTCCGCGAGCACCTCTCGCCGCACCTGCTCGAGCACACGCGCGGCGGGCGCTTCGTCGACGCGGCGAGCCTGCTGCCGCAGGGCGCGCTCGCGCCCGAGACCGAGGTCGGCGCGCCGGTGCTCGTGACGACGTTCCAGGCGGCGCAGGACCCGACGCACGAGACGGCCTACGACGCGCTCGAGGTCATCGAGCGCCACTTCGGGCACTACGACGAGATCTACCTCACGCCGCTGCTGCGCCGGCTCTCGGAGGAGCTCGGCGACCGCGACGGGCACGACCCGAAGTCGCTCGTGGCGGACCTCGAGGAGTGCGGGGCCGTCCGGCTCGAGCGCCGCCGGGGCATGCCGTACGACTACACCGTGCTGCTGGTCAACGCGGAGCACCCGGCCGTGGCCGAGATCCGCGAGGAGGTCCACGGCGTCGCGCCGGACACCGAGGACGGCCTGCCGTTCGAGGACGAGGTGACGATCTGAGGCCAGTGGCCAGTCGGCAGTGGCCAGTGGCGGACGGCTTCACCGAGGCATCTGCGCGGTCCCGCAACGAGGCCTCTGATCCGGGCGTACGCCCGCTTTCCTCGGTTCACTCTGCCACTGGCCACTGCCGCGGCGGCACCAGCCGCCGCCACTGGCTACTGGCCCCACGCCATGTCTGATCTCACGACTGCCGGTGACGGTGCCACGACGCCCCTCCCGGAGACGACCCCTCTCGACCCACTCGGCAGCCTCACGCCGCGTCAGATCGTCGCCGAACTCGACAAGTACGTCGTCGGGCAGGCGGACGCCAAGCGCTCCGTCGCCGTCGCGCTCCGCAACCGCTGGCGGCGGCTGCGCGCGCCCGAGGCCATCCGCGACGAGATCGTGCCGGCCAACATCCTCATGATCGGCCCGACGGGCGTCGGCAAGACCGAGATCGCGCGGCGGCTGGCCAAGCTCACCGGCGCGCCGTTCGTGAAGGTCGAGGCGACCAAGTTCACCGAGGTCGGCTACGTCGGCCGCGACGTCGAGTCGATGATCCGCGACCTCGTCGACGGGGCCGTGGCGGCCGCGCGCGACGCGCAGGCCGAGCGCGCGCGCGGCCGCGCGGCCGTCCTGGCCGAGGAGCGCCTGCTCGACCTGCTGCTCCCGCCGACGCCCCGGCCAGGTGCCGCGCCCGGCGTGCCGACGTTCGGCTTCCCCACGGCCGCGCCCGTGCCCGAGACGCCCGACGCCGCCGAGAACCGCACGCGCGAGAAGCTCCGCGAGAAGCTGCGGGCCGGCGCGCTCGACGCCCGCGAGGTCGAGGTCGACGTCGCGGCCGACCGCACGACCAACCTCCAGATGTTCGGCCCGATGGGCATGGAGGAGATGGGCATCAACCTCAACGACATGCTCGGCGGCATGGGCAAGGCGCGCAAGACGCGTCGCGTGAAGGTCCAGGAGGCCCTCACGCTGCTGACGGCCGAGGAGGCGCAGAAGCTCGTCGACGGCGACGCGGCCCGGGACGAGGCCGTCGCGCGTGTCGAGCAGGCCGGCATCGTCTTCATCGACGAGATCGACAAGGTCGCCGGGCGGCAGGGCGCGGGCGGCGCGGGGCCGGACGTCTCGCGCGAGGGCGTCCAGCGCGACCTGCTGCCGATCGTCGAGGGCTCGACGGTGACGACCAAGCACGGGCCCGTCCGGACCGACCACATCCTGTTCATCGCCTCGGGCGCGTTCCACGTCTCGAAGCCCTCGGACCTCATCCCCGAGCTCCAGGGCCGCTTCCCGATCCGGGTCGAGCTCGGCTCGCTGACCGAGGACGACTTCGTGCGCATCCTCACCGAGCCCCAGAACGCGCTCGTGACGCAGTACGCCGCGCTGTTCGCGTCCGAGGGCGTCGCGCTGACGGTCGAGCCCGAGGCCGTGCGCGAGATCGCGCGCATCGCGACTGCGGTCAACGAGTCGGTCGAGAACATCGGCGCGCGGCGGCTGCACACGATCCTGACGACGCTGCTCGACGCCGAGCTCTTCGCCGTGCCGGACGACCACGCCGGGCCGGTCCACGTCACGGCGGCGCTCGTGCGCGAGCGGCTCGCGGCGATCGCCCAGAACCGCGACCTCAGCCAGTTCGTGCTGTGAGCACGCCGGGCGGGCCCGTGCCGCCGGGCGTGCCCGCGGGCGTCCGCGTCGCCCCGCTCGGCGACGCGGCCGCCCGCGCAGCCTACGCCGCGCTCGCGGCCGTGAGCCCGCAGCGGACGCCCTTCGCGAGCCTCGCCTTCGCCGACGCCGCCTGCGACGCGCTCGGCTACACCGGCCGCATCGCGCTCGACGCCGACGCCGACGGGACCGTGCAGATCGGGGCCGTCCTGTTCGAGGAGGCCCGCCGGCTCGTCGTGCCCGCGCTCGCGCCGCACTCGGGGCCGCTGTTCCGCACGGACGTCGGGCTGGCCGACGCGGCCCGCGTCGGGGCCTTCCTGAATGCCGCGACGGCCGGGATGCGCTCGGCCGCGTTCGCGCTCGCGCCCGAGGTCACGGACGTCCGCCCGTTCACGTGGGCCGGCTTCACCGCGACGCTGCGCTATACCTACCGCGGGCCGTCGGGGCCGGACGGCGCGCCGCCGTACGTCCGCAAGATGGTCCGCGAGAACGGCCCGGTCCGTGCCGACGGCTCGCTCCGCGCGAGCGGCACCGCGACCGCCTTCGAGCCCGACGCAGCCGCCGACGTCGTGGCCGCGATGGGGCGGGCGATGGCGCGCGCCGGCCGCCCGCTGCCCGTCCCGCCCGACCGTGCCGAGCGCCTGCTGCGCGCGCTCGTCGCGGCGGGCGTCGCCCGGATCGTGGTCGCGGACACGGCCAGCCGCCGCGTCGGGGCCGTCGCCACGCTCGCCGACGACCGGACGGGCCACTTCTGGATCGGCTCCGGCGACGCCGGGCCGTCGATGCTGCTCATGATGGCCGCGACGACGGCCGCGCTCGCCGCGGACGGCGTGGGCCGGTTCGACCTCGCCGGGGCCAACCTCGCGCGCGTGTCGGTGTTCAAGCAGCGGTTCGGGCTGCCGCTCGTGCCGTACGTCCACGTCGCGCGGACGGGCTCGCGGCTGCTGCGCGCCCGCGACGCGCTGCGGTCCGTGATGCGCCCGCCGACGCTCGAGGCGCTGTGATCCCAGACCCCGCCGCCCTGCTCCGGCCCGGACGTCGGCGCTCCGAACGCGGCGCGCTCGGCGAGCACGCCCTACCTCGATCACGTCCGACGACGGGCTCGGCACCGGTAGGGACGCCTCCCCGCTCAGGCGACGCAGTCAGCCGAGGCGTCCGCGGGCACGGCACGACGTCGCCGGGGTCACGATGACGGGCAGGATCGCCGCCCGCCTTGCCGCGTGGCGCAGCCGCGCCGGGCTCGCACCGGTCCTGACGCTCGTCGGCGGGACGGCGCTCGCGCAGGCGGCCGTCTTCGCCGCGCGGCCGCTCCTGACGCGGCTCTACGGGCCGGCAGAGTTCGGCGTGCTCACGCTCGTCACGACGGCTGCGGCGCTGCTCTCGGCCGTCGCGAGCGGCGGGTACCGCTTCGCCGTCCTGCTGCCCGAGAGCGACCGCGACGCCGGCGGCCTCGTCGGCCTCTCGCTCGCCGGGGCGCTCGGGACGTCCGTGCTCGCCCTGCTCGGCGTCGCGGCCGTGGCCGCCACGGCGGGCGTCGACGCGGCGTGGTGGCTGCTGCCGCCGGCGCTGCTCGCGCTCGACTGGGGCCAGACGTTCGAGACATGGCTGACGCGCCGCGACCGCTTCTCGGTCGTCTCCGCGAGCCGCGTCGGGCAGTCGGCGGCCGCCGTGGGCGTGCAGGTCGCGGGCGGCGTGCTCGGGTTTCTCGCGACCGGGCTCGTCGCCGGGGCCGCGGCCGGCTTCGTCGTCTCGCTCGCCGTCACGCTGGGGGCCGTGTGGCGCGCCGAGGGCCGCGCGCTCGCGGTGACGTTCCGCTCGGGCGCGCTGCGCGACCTCGCGCGCCGCTACGCCCGCTTCCCGCTGTTCTCCGCGCCCGCGGCCGCGCTCAACCTCGCCGCGACGCGCCTGCCGGTCCTGCTGCTCGCTGCGTTCGCCGGCGAGGCCGTCGTGGGGCAGTTCGGCGTCGCCTACGGGACGCTCGCGCTCCCGCTCGGGCTCGTCACCGGCGCGGCCGGCCAGGTGTTCTTCGCCCGCGCCGCGGCCGCCGCCCGCGACGGCACGCTGCCCGTGCTCACGCGGGACACGCTGCGCGGCCTGCTCGCCGTGACCGTCTTCCCGAGCGCGGCCGTGTTCGCGGCCGGTCCGGATCTCTTCGCGGTCGTCTTCGGCGAGACGTGGCGGCCTGCGGGCGAGTTCGCCCGCGCCATCGCGCCGTGGACCCTCGCCGCCAGCATCGCCTCGCCGCTGACGGCCCTGTTCGACGTGCTCGAGCGGCAGCGCGCCGACCTCGGCTTCAGCGTCGGGATGGCGGCCGTGCAGACGGCCGTGCTCGTCGGAGCCGGGATGACGCAGGCCGGTCCGCTCGGCATGGTCGTCGCGGCAGGCGTCGCCGGGACGGCGCTGCGCGTCGGGCACGTCGGGTGGATGCTCCGGATCGCGGGCGTC
>JAYWIE010000538.1:0-2200 GCA_043789155.1 Rubricoccaceae bacterium
CTTCGCCGGCGAGCCGCCGAAGCCGGTCGCGACCGAGCCCGGCAGCACGCACGTCACGCGGATGCCGTGCGGCCGCAGCTCCTTCATCGTCGCCTCGGAGAAGCCGCGGACGCCGAACTTGGTCGCGTTGTAGACGCTCAGGCCCGCGTTGCCGACGATCCCGGCGATGCTCGCGACGTGGACGATGTGCCCGCGGCCGGCCGCGCGCATGTGCGGCACGGCCGCGCGCGTGGCGTAGAACAGCCCCGAGAGGTTGGTGCCGACGAGCCGGTCCCAGTCGGCGTCCGTGACGTCCTCGACCGGGCCGAAGGCCCCGACGCCGGCGTTGTTGACGAGCACGTCGAGGCGGCCCGCGTGGGCGGCGGCGGCGTCGATGGCGGCCCGGACGGCCGCGGCGTCCGTGACGTCGCACACGGCCGGGACGAAGCGCGGGCCGAGCGCGTCGGCCGCCGCGGCGAGCGGGCCGGGCGAGCGGGCGAGGCCGTGGACGGTCGCGCCGGCGGCGACGAGCGCCGCGGCGACGGCGCGGCCGATGCCTTCGCTCGCGCCGGTGACGACGGCGACGGTGTCGGTGAGGGTCATGGAGGTGGGACGGTGAGAGCGAACCCGGCGCGGCGCAGGTTCACCGGCCCGCGCGCGGCGTGACGCGGACGCGGTCGACGCGGAGGTCGTACTCCTGGACGCCCTCGGTGTACAGCTTGATGTCGCGGTCGAGCTGGACGCGGCGCGCCTCGCGCTCCGGCCCCGGCGGCAGCATCTCGATCTGGCCGCGTGCCACCGACGCCTGCCCGCCGCGCACCATGCGGTCCGTCTCGGGGATGAGCTGGTCCAGCCCCTCGTTGATGAGGCGGACGCGGTACGGGACCGTCAGGCCGTCCGCCGTCCGGAAGTCGTCGTAGACGAGGCGCGTCACGAGCGGCCGCGCGAGCGTGTCCGGCTGGACGGACTGCTCGATCTCGCGGACGTCGAACGTCTCGGCGTCGACGACGACGTAGAGCGCGCGGCCGCCACTCGCGGTGCGCGTCAGGATGTAGACGCGGCGGCCGCGGAGGTCGCGCGGGCCCTCGAGCTCGGCCGTCCGGAGCGTGTCCGCGAGCAGGCGCACGTTGGCGATCTGCTGGAGCAGCAGCGGCACGAGCTCGCCGTCGGGTGTCTGGCCGGGGGCGGGCGCGATCGCCGGCGGGTCGAGCTCGGACGTGCTGTCGGGCAGGGCCGCGTGCGTGGCCGTCGCCCCGGCGGCAGTGACGGCGAAGCCGCCGACGCCGCCGAGGCTGGCGTCGTAGCGGGCGAGCATGCGCTCGAGCACGGTGGCGGTCGTGTCGGGCGGGGCGGCGGCGCAGGCGGCGAGGGCGGCGAGCGCGAGCAGGAGGAAGGAGCGGGTCATGGGTGCGAAGCTACGGGCGGCCGTTTCTTCCGTGCTCTCGCTCACGCCGCTCCGCATGTCCTTCCCGTACACCGACACCGTCCGCGTGGACGGCCACGCCTACGCCGCGGCCGACGTCCGCCGCGTGCTCGGGCCGTACGTCAGCGCCGCGCGGCAGGCGCGCATCGCCGCCGTCGCCGCCGTGCGCACGTTCGGCCTCGTGCCCGTGCTCGACGGGCTCACCGACGCCGGCAACGTCCACGCGGTCCTCCGGAGCGCCGAGGGCCTCGGCTACGGCGCGGCGCACCTCGTCGGGCTCGGCGGCGAGGCGGCGGCCATCGCCGAGGCGGCCCCGGCCGGCGGGCCGGACCCCGAGACGGTCCGCTCGGCGCGGCGCGCGAGCCGCGGGGCCGCGTCGTGGCTCGCCGTCGCGGCGTGGCCGACGCCCGAGGCCTACCTCGCCGAGGCGCGCGCGCGCGGGCTCGCCGTCGCCACGCTGGACGTCGGCGCGGGGGCCGTGCCCGTCGAGAGCTACGACTTCTCGGTCCCGACGGCCCTCGTGCTCGGCAACGAGCGCTCGGGCCCGTCGCCCGCCTTCCGCGCCGCCGCCGACGCCGCGCTCATGCTGCCCATGGACGGCTTCGTCGAGAGCTACAACGTCTCGGTCGCGGCGGCGCTCGTGCTGTTCCACGCCCGTGCGGACCGCCGCGCGCGGACCGGCCGCGCCGGCGACCTCACCGCCGACGAGCGCGAGCGCCTCGTCGCCCACCTGACCGTACGCGCGGTGCAGCACGCCGGCCCGATCTTGCGCCACGCGCTCGGCTAGCGCGCGCGCGA
>JAYWIE010000539.1:0-2199 GCA_043789155.1 Rubricoccaceae bacterium
CGGGGCATCGGCGGTGTCGGCATCTGGGGTCAGGGCACGGGCGCGTGCCCAACGTCGGGAGGGGCTGCGACGCCGTCAAGGCCATCCGGGTGCCCTACGCCTGAGCGGGCGCGCCGGGCGTCGGCTCAGGCGGGCACGAGGCGCACGAAGCGCCGCTTGCCGACCTTCAGCACGGCCGGCCCGGCCGCGACGTCGACCGTCGCCTGCGCGTCCGTCACGACGTCGCCGGCGAGCCGCACGCCGCCCTGCGCCACGAGCCGCCGCGCTTCGCCGTTGGACGCCGCGAAGCCGGCGCGCACGATCACGTCGACGATGCCGGCCGGCGCGCCAAGGGCGAGATCGTCCATCTCGTCGGGCTCGTCCTTGCGGACGACGGTCCGCTCGAAGTGGGCGCGCGCCTCGGCCGCGGCGGCATCGCCGTGGTACAGCGCGACGATGCCGAGCGCGAGCTCGTGCTTGGCGTCGCGCGGGTTGGCCGCCGTCCGCTCGGCGAAGGCCGGCAGGTCAGCGGTCGGGATGGCCGACGCGAGCTCGGCGTAGCGCCCGATGAGCGCGTCCGGGACGGAAAGGAGCTTGCCGTACATGTCGGCCGGGGCGTCCATGAGCCCGATGGCGTTGTCGAGCGACTTGGACATCTTCTGAACGCCGTCGGTGCCCTCGAGGATGGGCAGCGTGAGGCAGACCTGCGGCGTCTGGCCCGTAGCCTCCTGGAGCGCGCGGCCCATGAGCAGGTTGAACGTCTGGTCCGTGCCGCCGAGCTCGACGTCGGCCGCGAGGTGGACCGAGTCCTGGCCCTGCGCGAGCGGGTAGAGGAACTCGTGGAGCGAGATCGGCTCGCCCTGTCGGTAGCGGTTCTGGAAGTCGTCGCGCTCGAGCATCCGGGCGACGGTGACGTTCGAGGCCAGACGCACGACGTCGGCGAAGGTCATCGCGCCGAGCCAGTCGCCGTTGTGGACGACCGTCAGCCGGGCCGGGTCGATGTCGAGCACGAGCGCGGCCTGCTCGACGTACGACTGCCCGTTGGCGCGGGCCTCCGTAGCCGTCAGCGGCGGCCGCGTCTTGGACTTGCCCGACGGGTCGCCGATGGTCGCCGTGAAGTCGCCGACGATGAGCACGGCGCGGTGGCCGGCGTCCTGGAACTGGCGCAGCTTGCGCAGCACGACCGCGTGGCCGAGGTGGAGGTCCGGCCGGGAGGGGTCGCAGCCGAGCTTGACCGTCAGCGGCGTGCCGGTCCGCGCGCTCTCGGCGAGGCGGGCGCGGAGGCCGTCGGCGGGCAGGGCGTCCGCGACGCCGCGCATGAGGTCGGCGAGCGTGTCGTCGAGGGCCATCTAAATGCGGTTTAGAGTTTGACGTTTAAGGTTTTGTGAGTCAACGTTAGACGTTAAACCTTAAACCTTAAACCGTAGTTTAGTCAGTGTCGCCGCCCTTTCGGACGCGGTCGAGGGCGCGCTTCGAGTCGCGCTCGGCGATGGCGTCGCGCTTGTCGTGGGACTTCTTGCCCTTGCCGAGGGCGATCTCGACCTTGGCGCGGCCGCCCTTGAAGTACATCCGCGTCGGGACGATGGTGTAGCCCTTGGCCTCCGTCCCCTTGCGGAGCTTGGCGATCTCGGGCTTGTTGAGCAGCAGGCGGCGCTTGCGCGTCGGGAGGTGCTCGGCATAGCCGCCGTGCGTGTACGGCGCGACGTAGAGGTTGACGAGGTCGACGCCGTCGCGGGCGAGCATCACGAAGGCGTCCTGCAGGTTGGCCGTGCCCGCGCGCAGCGACTTGACCTCGGAGCCGGTGAGGACGATGCCGGCCTCGAAGCGGTCCTCGAGCGTGAAGTCGTAGCGGGCGCGGCGGTTGGAGACGATGTCGGCCATGGGCGTGTCGGCGGGGGCGGGAGTCTACCGCCGCCGGCCGCGCGGCGATCCCCCCGACGGCACGACGGCACGACGGCACGACGGCACGACGGCACGGAATCTGACTCCACTCTCTCTACGTGTCATCCCGGACTCGATCCGGGATCTGCCTTTCTGACTTCTTTCACGTTGCGAGATGCAAAAAGCAGATCCCGGATCACGTCCGGGATGACATATTTTTAGTGTTGAGGTCGTCGAATGGCGGAACCATTCCAGACGGCCGTTTCAACCCCTCAACCCCTCAACCCCTCAACCCCTCAACCCCTCAACCCCTCAACCCCTCAACCCCTCAACCCCTCA
>JAYWIE010000540.1:0-2199 GCA_043789155.1 Rubricoccaceae bacterium
GACGTCGGCGTCGGGCGTGGTGCTGGGTGCCGAGGCGTCGCGGGGGGCGGTGTCCATCGTGTCGGAGGTGTTTCGGGCAAGGTAGCGAGCGGGTGTGACAGGGCGCGTCACCCGGGCGCAGACCTGCTCTGTTCGGTTTAAGGCCGTGGCGGGAGCGGCCCGACTCTCGTCCGCTGGCCGGCCCTTTTTTGTGTCTGAGCGGCACTCTACGCCCTGGACGCGTGCCTGGTCGCCCACGACGGGCCTACCTTGGCGTCATGTTTGCAATAGACCACGTCCTTGTCTCCGACGCCCTCCTCGACGCGCCCTTCGCGTGCCACCTCGGCTCGTGCCTCGGCGGCTGCTGCGTCCACGGCGACCGCGGCGCGCCGCTGACCGAAGACGAGCTGCCCCGCGTCGAGGCCGCGCTCGAGATCGTCCGCGACGACCTCCGGCCCGAGGCGCTCCACGAGATCGCCAGGAGCGGCACGTGGGAGGGCAACGAGAGAGACGGCTACGGCACGACGGTCGTCCGCGGACGCGAGTGCGTCTTCGTCGTCTACGACCGCGGCGTCGCCAAGTGCGCGATCCAGCACGCCTACTGGGCCGGCCGGACGGACTGGGAGAAGCCGCTCTCGTGCCACCTCTACCCGATCCGCGTCGAGCAGTACGGGACGGGCGCGGACGCCGTGGACGTGCTCAACTACGAGCAGATCGACCTCTGCCGGCCGGCCATCCCGCACGGCCGGCGCACGGGCACGCAGCTCGCCGACTTCCTGGAGCCGCCGCTCACGCGCCGCTACGGCCCGGACTGGTTCGCCCGCTTCCGCGACGCCCTCGACCAGCGCCGGGAGGACCTGAACATCGGAAATGCGGTTTGAGGTTTAACGTTTAAGGATAGTGTGTCCCAGCCTTAAACGTTAAACCTTAAACCGCATTTAGATTCCTCGTCGCCCCGCCGATACCGCTCCGGCCTCCCCTCCCCGCCATGCTGAACCTCCGCCAGAGCCAGTCGCTTCAGCAGAAGCTCTCGCCCCAGCAGATCCAGTACATCAAGCTGCTCCAGCTGCCGACGCTGGCGCTGGAGCAGCGGATCAAGACCGAGCTCGAATCGAACCCGCTGCTCGAGGAGGGCGAGGAGGAGTTCGAGTCCGACACGCCCGAGGCCGACGTCGCCGAGGCGGCCGCCTCGCAGGAGGAGCCGGCCGACGACCGCGAGGCGGACCGCAAGGACGAGGAGTTCGACTGGGACGACTTCCTCAACGCCCCGGACGACCTCTACGGCTACAAGGCCGAGGTCGACCGCTCGGCCGAGGAGGACGAGCGCGAGACGCCCATGGCCGCCACGTCCTCCCTCGCCGACGGCCTCTACGACCAGGTCGGCCTGCTGGACCTCAACGAGACGCAGGCGCTCGTCGCCGACCAGATCATCGGCTCGATCGACGAGGACGGCTACCTCCGGCGGCCCGTCGAGTCCATCCTCGACGACGTCATGTTCAACCACGGCCTCATGATCACCGAGGCCGAGGTCGAGCGCGTGCTCGCCCGCATCCAGCGCCTCGACCCCGTCGGCATCGCCGCGCGCGACCTGCGCGAGTGCCTCCTCGTCCAGCTCGACATGCTGCCCGCGGCCACGCCCGGCCGCACCAACGCCACGCGCATGCTCCGGGACGCCTACAAGGCGTTCACGATGAAGCACTTCGACCAGATCATGCGCAAGCTCGGCCTCGACGAGACCGAGCTCAAGGAGGCCTTCGACCTCATCCGCTCGCTCGACCCCAAGCCCGGCGAGGGCGACGTCGTGCCGCAGACCAACTACATCACGCCGGACTTCACGGTCTCCCGCGACGACGACGGCTTCACGATCTCGCTCAACGGCCGCAACGCGCCCGAGCTGCGCGTCAACCGCCACTACCGCGACATGTGGAACGACCTCTCGGCCAAGGGCCGGGCGGGCAACTCCGAGATCGCGCAGACCAAGGACTTCCTCAAGACGCGCATGGAGTCCGCGCGCTGGTTCATCAACTCCATCCAGCAGCGCCGCAACACGATGCTGCGCGTGATGGAGGCCATCGTCTCGATCCAGGGCGACTTCTTCGCCGACGGCATGGGCCACCTCAAGCCGATGATTCTAAAGGACATCGCGGACATCATCCTGATGGACATCTCGACCGTCTCACGCGTCGTCAACGGCAAGTACGTCCAGACCGAGTTCGGTGT
>JAYWIE010000541.1:0-2194 GCA_043789155.1 Rubricoccaceae bacterium
GCGACGCCGGACTGGCGGCGGCCGAGCAGGCGGCGGCCCAGCCGGCGCAGGCCGCCCGAGGCGTCGCGCGGCGTGAGCTCGGCCGTGACCTCGAAGCTCGTCCGGCCGTCGCGCAGCGTCAGCCCGTACGGCTCGACGTAGACGATCACCGGCGCGCCGGCCTCGAAGACGCCCCACGGCGCGGGCAGCAGCGCGACGCCGCCGCGTACGACGCGGCCCGGAGCCGCGGCCCCGCTCGGGTCGGCGTCGTAGGCCAGCATCACGTCCGACATGCGCAGGCCGGGCTGCCGGAAGTCCGGCACGTCGACGGCGCGGCGCTGGACGGCGGACGCGCCGCCGCCGGCGGTCTCGAACTCGACCGAGACCTCGTTGGGGCCGGGCGGCGCGTCGAGCGCCTCGGTCGTCGTCCAGAGCCGCGTCTCGGCGAACTGGACGATCTGGGCCGCGCGCAGGCCGTAGACCGTCCGCCGGCGCTCGACGAGCAGCTCGCGCGTGGCCCCGACGAGGAAGGCCCCGGTCTGGAGGGTGACGCTGGCGTCGCCCGTTCCGGGCGCGAGCGGGACGCCGTAGTTGACGTAGAGGTCGGTCCGGGTGCCGGTGCCCTTGAAGGCCGTGACGCGGTAGGGCAGCTCGACGGCGCGGCCGGGCGGGGCGAAGGTGTAGCGCTCGGGCGTCTCGCGGACGGCCTCGCGGGCGCGCGAGACGAAGTCCATGCGGTCCGCGCCGCGCGCCGAGCGGAGCGCGTAGGCGTAGGCCGGCGGCGAGTAGAGCCGGAACTGGCCGTTGCGGTTGGGGTCCTCGAAGACGAGGCGCAGGCCGGGCGCGCCGCCGGCGTCCGCGTAGCGCCAGACGTTGAAGCGGTTGGCCGAGCGCTCGGCCTCGCTCTGCCCGACGCGCTGGCTCACGACGATCTCGCCGCGCGAGTCGCGCAGGCCGAACGTGGCGTCGAGGTCCGGGTAGGACTCGACGACCCGGGCGAACGAGCCGTCGACGATGACGTCCGAGGCGGGCGGGCCGTAGCGGACGTAGAGCAGGCCGCGCTCGGTGTTCCAGCCCGCGCGGTCGAGCGCGTCCGAGTGGAAGAGCAGGTCGGCCTCGACGAGGCGGGCGTAGTGCTCCGAGCGGCGCTCGTTGACGGCGTTGAGGAAGCGCGGGTCGCGGCTCGTCCAGTAGCGCTGCGCGAAGGCGTCGCGGTCGGCGCGGTAGGCCGGGACCTCGTCCGGCGGGAGGATGAGCGAGAGGTCGGTGAAGGCGGCGAGCGTGTCGGGCGTCATGCGCTGGAGCGCCTCGCGGAAGCTGGCGTCGGCGTCCTCGTAGCGCCCGGTCCGCTGGGCGGCGAGGCCGACGTAGAGCCACATCTGGGCGTCGGCGGGGAACTGGACGAACATCTCGCGCAGGTCGGGCGCGGCGGCGTCCCAGCGGCCCGAGATGGCGGCGAGGCGCACGACGTGGTCGTAGACGGGCCGCCGGCGCGGGTCCGCGCGGAGCGCGGCGCGGAGGTGCGTCGTGGCCTCGTCGTAGGCGCGCTGCGCGCGGCCCTCGAACGTGACGACGCTGGTGCCCTGCTGCTGGAGCGACTCGATGTCGAAGCGGTCTGAGCCGGAGGCCGCGTTCTGGTCGTCGAAGGCGAACGCGTCCGGGGCCGCGTCCGGATCCACGGCCACCTCGAGGCCGGTCTGCGTCCCGTCGGGGTTGGTCTGCGTGTTGGCGCGGTCGGCGTTGCGGTCGGGAACGAAGGTGTCGCGGCCGCCCTGCGGGCTGGCGAAGGCCTCCAGGCGCGGGAAGGCGATGGCGTTGCGGTACTGGTAGTAGTCGCGGATGGCCCACGTGCCGAGCTCCTCGTGGGCGTACGCGTTGTCGGGGTCGAGCGCGAGGATGCGCTGCGCGATGACGTAGCGGCGGCGCGCCCGGATGAGGTCCAGCAGGATGTTGACGCGCCCGAGGCGCTGCCCCTCGAGCTGCGCGACGAGGTACACGACGTTGTCGGGGTCGAGCCGGACGGCCGTGTCGATGGCGCGCGCGGCGCGGCGCGTGTCCTGGACGGGCGAGCGGTCGGCGTAGAGGATGCGCGCGAGGAGGTACTGGCCCTCGGCGTCCTCGCGGCCGTCGAGGTAGCGGTCGAGCCGGGCGACGGCCTCGGCGGCCCGGCCGCTCTGGTACTCGGCCTCGGCCGTCTGGACCGGCGTCGGCCCGA
>JAYWIE010000542.1:0-2191 GCA_043789155.1 Rubricoccaceae bacterium
CCGCCTGACGGCGCTCCAGGGCTCCGAGGTGCTGTTCTACCCGACCGCCATCGCGTGGCATCCGGGCGAGAAGGAGGTCTACGGCGTCGCGCAGCGCGAGGCCTGGATCACGTCCATGCGCGGCCACGCCGTCGCCAACGGCGTCTACGTCTGCGGCGTCAACCGCGTCGGCTTCGAGCCGACGGACGAGGCGGACGCCGACGCCGAGGCGCACGGCCGCGGGCTCCAGTTCTGGGGCTCGACCTTCGTCGCCGGGCCGGACGGCCAGATCGTCGCGCAGATGAACGAGACCGACGAGGGCGTCCTCGTCGTCCCGGCCCCGCTCGGCCGCATCGACGACATCCGCCACGGCTGGCCCTTCCTCCGCGACCGCCGCATCGACGCCTACGGCGATCTCACGGCGCGCTACGGACGGTAGGAAAAGGCAAGTTTGGAGTTTGAAGTTTGGAGACTGGACAGGTTTGCGACCTATCAGATCTGGGCTCCACGCTGATCCTCTTCAAACTCGGGTCCGGGTTCACCCGGCAAACTTCAAACTCTCAGGGCATGACGTCGCAGACCATCGCATCACCCTTCTCCCGCGGCTTCCGCATGCCGGCCGAGTGGGCGCGCCACGAGGCGACGTGGCTCACGTGGCCGCACTGCACCGAGACGTGGCCGGACGTCGACCTCGCGCTCGCGGCCGAGCCGGCCTACGTCGCGATGGTCGAGGCGCTCCGGCACGGCGAGACCGTCAACGTAGCCGTGCAGGACGCGGACGCCGCGCACCGCGTCGCGGGTGTCCTCCGGGCCGCGGGCATCGCGACCGGCGCGGGCACGGCCGTCGCGCTCCGCGTGCTGCCGACCGACGACGAGTGGATCCGCGACTACGGGGCCGTCTTCCTCACCGACGGCCGCGGCGGCCGCATCGCGACGGACTGGATCTTCAACGCCTGGGGCAGCAAGTACGACCGGACCGAGCGCAACAACACGGTCCCACAGGCGATGGCGGCCGTCCACGACGCCGAGCGCGTCGTGATGCCGCTCGTGATGGAGGGCGGGTCCGTCGACGTCAACGGCGCGGGCCTCGTGCTCACGACCGAGTCGTGCCTGCTCAACCCGAACCGCAACCCCGGCCTCTCGCGGCAGGACATCGAAGGGGTACTGGAGGACGGCTTCGGCGCGACCGAGACGATCTGGCTCGGCGACGGCATCGCCGGCGACGACACCGACGGCCACGTCGACGACATGACGCGCTTCGTCGCGGAGCGGACCGTCGTCACGGCGGTCGAGCCGGACGCGGGCGACGCCAACCACGCGCCGCTCGCCGACACCCTCGCGCGGCTGCATGCGTGGCGCGGCCGCGACGGGCAGGGTCTGCGCGTCGTCACGCTGCCGATGCCGGCCCCTGTCTTCCACACGACGCCGGCCGGCGCGGCCGAGCGCCTCCCGGCGAGCTACGCCAACTTCCTCATCGCCAACGCGGCCGTTCTGCTGCCCGTCTTCGACGACCCCAACGACGCCGTCGCGATAGACGTCATGCAGGGCCTCTTCCCGGAGCGCCGCATCGCGCCGGTTCCGGCGCGGAGCCTCGTCTGGGGCCTCGGCGCGTGCCACTGCCTCAGCCAGCACGTCCCGGCCGTCTGATGCACCGTGCGGGCGGATGCCGAAGGCCGAAGACGCCCCAGCGGGGCGTCTCTACGGGGCGCGTGGCCGGAACAAACGGGGACGCCCCGGTCCAATCCCGCATCCCGCATCCCGCATCCCGCATCCCGCATCCCGCATCCCGCATCCCGCATCCCGCATCCCGATGACCGTCGACCTCCGCTCCGACACCGTCACCCGCCCGACGCCGGCGATGCGCCGCGCGATGGCCGAGGCCGACGTCGGCGACGACGTCTACGGGGAGGACCCGACCGTCGCGCGGCTCGAGGCGACCGTCGCCGAGATCCTCGGCAAGGAGGCGGCCGTGTTCGTGCCGTCGGGCGTGATGGGCAACCAGATCGCGATCCGCATCCACACGCGGCCGGGCGACGAGGCCGTCGTGGCCGAGCGGAGCCACATCTACCACTACGAGGCCGGCGCGCCGGCCGCGCTCTGGGGCGTGCAGCTGCGCCCGGTCGGCGACCGCTCGGGCATCCTCACGGCCGCGGACGTCGAGGGCGTCGTGCAGGGTGCCAACGACTGGGAGGCGCGGACGCGGCTCGTGTAG